>JAIRUO010000172.1 GCA_031254385.1 Treponema sp.
CATCCTTGAGGATGGCACTAAGGTCCGGCTTTTCTTTGAAGAGGATCAGTTGGTTGCGGGAGCTTATGAACTCATTGTCATTAATCCCGGCGGCCTTCAGACCGGCAGAAGCGGGATTAACTTTGCCCCTCTTGAGCCTGTTGAAATAGCTGATACTGTTGATATGATCGAGGATATTGAGCCTATTCAGCTTACGGAAAATCTAAAACCGGCGTACTTGTTTCTGGGCCTGGCATGGGTGCCGTCATTCACGGTTTATGGCGATAAAGCGCATTTTTCCGGGCATAATCTGTCTCTCCTCGGCTTTGCGGCTCGTTTTGGCGCGGTACTGACCAAATGGAATTACTTTGGCTTCAATCCCGGATCGGAATTGACAATATCCTATAATTATTTCGGTACAGGTTCCAGCGGAAAAGCACATTTGTTGGCATTTGGGCTGAATCTGTTAGGTGTCAAGTGGCTTCCCGGCAACAGGATGGCCTTAACATTACGGCTTGGAGCCGGATACAGCCTTCTGTTTGCTGACGGCGTTGTTTTTTCAGGCTGGAGTTCTTTCCATACAAACGTGGGCGTTTCATTCATTTGGTTGCCCCTGGGGCCTCTGCCTCTGTATGTGGAAACCGGCATTGACTACGCCCATTGGTTCACGGTTCCGGCGATCGGCGCTTTGCGGCCCTGGATTGGCATGGGCCTGTGGTTTTAACCCCTAATTACCCGAACAAGCTAGGCAGGAAAGTCGAGAGCACAGGAATGTAGGTAACCAGCAGTATGACCGCCACCCGGATAATTAAGAAGGGTAACACGTTCTGGCATATCTCCACAAAAGGCTTGTTAAAACGGTAAGTAGCGAGGAACAGGTTCATTCCAACCGGAGGAGTCAGATAGCCTAGTTCCAGATTGGTTATAAAGATAATGCCAAGGTGAACCGGATCAACGCCGTAGGCCATGCCCAAAGGAGAAATCAGGGGCAGGACTATCAAAATAGCGGAAAAAATGTCCATTAAGCAGCCCACCACAATCAATGCCAGGTTAAGAAGCAGAAGGAACACATATTTTGATTGAATCGCGCTGTGCATCCATCTGACCAGGGCTTCCGGTATCTGCGTACTGACAATAAAATAAGACAGGGCCTGTGATAATGCCAGAATGGAAAGAAGGCCGCCTATTATGGGAACCGCCTTGCCAAGGATATTGGGTATGTCTTTAAATTTTATGTCCCTGTGGATAAAAATCTCTACAATAAAAACATAGATCAGCGCAGCCGATCCAATCTCCACAAGGGAAAGGATGCCTGTAAAATATCCGGCAATAAGGAAGACCGGAAGAAGAATCTCAAATGCGGAAGCCTTTACAGCTAACGCAGCTTTTTTCACGTTAAATGATTCAAGGGGTATCTTGACCTTCATGGAAATAACAATGCCAAAAACAATAGCCGACACGACCAGAACAATACCCGGAATAACTCCGCCTAAAAACAGGTGTATAATATTTGTCTGGGTCTTTGAGCCGACAAGAATAATGGGCAGGCTGGGCGGAAAAAGCAGGCCAATGCTCCCCACAGATGTCAAGAGCCCTATGGAAAACTTTTCCGGGTACTTGGCGTGATCGCTTAAGATGACGTAAAGAAGGCCGCCAAGCGCCAGAATTGTTACGCCTGATGCGCCGGTAAACGAGGTAAAGAACGCGCAGATCAATACCGTGGCAATAATCATTCCTCCGGGGAGCCAGGCGAAGAGGCTGCGGAAAGTGTACACCAGCCGTTCCCCGGCTTTGCTTTCGGAAAGGAAGAAGCCTGTAAGCGTAAACAGGGGGATGGCAACAAAACTGTTTAAGGTTAAGCCTGTATAAATCTGATTGGCCACTACGTCCGCTTCTCCGCCTCCAGCCTGGATAAGGAAAAGGGACAAAGCGCCCATAGTTATAAAGAGGGGAACCCCTGCAAGGGCTGCAACAATCAGGAAGATAGTTGCAGGAATCTTGAGGGAATTGGTCAAGACGTAAAAGAAATCGCTTATATCCCAAAAGACTTCTGGCGGATTAAAACCCCAGATTAATTTTCCAATTACAGGAAGCGAACAGACGGTTGCCAGAATTACAGCTAACACGGGCAGGATCTTCAACCAGCCGGAAACCGGGGTAAGGCGGGCAAAACGGAACGCTATTACCGCATAACCAAGGGGGATTATCATAGCGAAAACCTGATCCGGTATAAAGCCGATCATGGTCCAGGGTGTAAGGGCCATTTTGACAAAAGAAGCACCGCACCAGACTAAAACCGTTGCGGTAAAAACGGATATCAGGCTTGCAAGGACTGCAAGGCCGTGTTTGATTTTTTCAGGACAGAAGAACTCCACAACGGTAATGGCAAGGTGCTGTTTTTTTCTGGTGCATATCATTCCCGAAATAAGTCCGACTACCAAAAGGAAATGAACTATCAGCTCAGAAGAAGAAGGTATCCCTGTTCTAAGTATCAGCCTGGCAACAGCCTCCCCTGCGGGGAGCAGGGCAAGGAGCGCGATAAAGATATAGCATATAGCTTCTTCAATTTTCCAGATTAGTGGGACCTTTTCTTCCATGATGAATTTACCGTCCGTTGCGATAGTTTCTTAGGATCGTGGTAAATCTATTGTAAAGATCCCGGTTAAAAGTTGTACCTAAAAGGCCAGGAATAGCTCTGTCAGATTCATTATACCAGAGCTGGATCTGGCTCGCGCTTGGGGTGTTTATCTGGAGGCCGTAGCGCCTCATTGTTTCCAATGCTTCGGTTTCAAGGGCTATTATGGAAAGATCCATTTCCCGTTCCACCCTCTTTGATATTTCCAGTATCCTTGCCCTGTAGCGTTCGGGAATGGCCCTCCAGCCTGGCTGGTTCATTACAAGCCCGCCCATTACAGGTGCAATATTAAGATTGAGCATATTTCTTGCTACGCCAAATATCTGATTCGCCGCCGCAAGTAAAGGACTATCATAAACAGCGTCAATCATGCCGCTGTTCAGCGAAATAATTATGTCTGCATCAGCTACGTTTATTGTCTGATAACCCATAGCCCTTAGAGCCTGTGTTAATTCAGCCTGACCCGGTATAGTTCCCAGCTTCATTCTGGTTAAGTCGGATGGCGTTAAAATCGGACTCTTGGAAAAGAATCTGACCCATCCGGCCCTGGCCCATGCCAATACCTGGAAGCCCTTGCTGCTCATTATGCGCTCAAGATCGTCTTTGGCGCTTGCAAGGACGATGTCAAGTTCAGCATCGGTTCTGATCATAAAGGGAACGCTTATGGTCATTATTTCCTGGGCAATAGCACTTAGGCCCACTGTGCTAAATACAGCCCCCTGAATCTCGTTAAGCCTGAGCTTTCGAAGCACGTCCAGTTCACCGCCGGCAACCCCGTTGTGAAAAATCTGGAAAGTCACTTCGCGGTTCGTAACCTGGGTCCATTCTGCTGCCAAGCGGTTGAGCGCCTGACCCCAGGCGGTGTTCTCCGGAACCATGGAAGCTATTCTGATTACCCTTTGCGCATAAAGGGGTGCCAGCCCCAACATGAAAACAATTACTAAAATAAAGATGCTACTTTTCTTCATCATACCCCTCCTATATTGTACGACTTTAAGCCGGGTATTTTACCATTCGTCATCCCATTCCCAGCCTTCCAAATCCCAATCCCAATCGTCAGAACCTAATGATATAAAATAGGCGCCCGCGTTATCCAGCAGGAACCTAGCTTTTTGAAGAGAGAGAATATTCACCAACCGGTTTGACGTATCTGCGTCAGGGTTAATAGCCAGCGCGGTTTCCAGCATTTCCTTAAACGTATCGTAATCCTGAGCCGGAATTGCCACTGATTTAGCATAAGACACATAAGGGCTTGCAGAAAGTCCGCCACTTTTTTCTACGGCTCTTTGGAAATGCTGAAAGGCCAAATCCCTGTTTCCTCCAAGGTTCGCCGGCAGTGCCGAATAAAAAATGATGAAGAAGTCGTCAATGGCACCGTTATTGAAATCCGGGTCAAGCACGTAAGCCCTTTCGATCATTGCTTTTAATTCAGGGATTCTAATTCCCAGCGTCATATTAAAGGAGTCCAGGGAAAAGGCGGAAAGCACCCCTGCAACAGCCCAGTAGAGGTAGGGAACATCGTCCTTCTTCATTTTGGCAAGGAAGGAGTCAAGAGTTCCGTTCTCATACGCGCCAATAAAGCCGGGATATTTCAAATCAAGGCCGCCATAGAGAAGGTCCGCGCCCCTGAGGAAGAGGTTCTTTGCGCGTTCCAGTTCCGCTGCTTTTTCCATATATCTATCGACCGGAAGCATTTCTGCCGGAGACTGGACAAAGGCATTGGCGTACATCACGAAAAGGGACCCTGTGGTAAGAATAAGGCCCTGATGCTTGGGATTTTGGGAGAGCAGGGCCTCGTACATTTTAATGGCAAAGGGCAGAGCGTCCCCGACCAGAATTGGGTCAGAATCGCCGGTAAAAACATCCGCGCTTCCCGATCCCGTAAGGGCGTTAGAAACCGCGTTTATGGCTAGCTTGCTGATGGAACAGGAATTCAGCAAAAGAAAGCAAAAGATGCATGCCCAAAGGCTAAGAGTTTTTCTGTTCTTTGATAATATGAATTTAATTTCCATATATATTTATAATAGTATCGACTTTCAATACTGTCAAACCTGTAAATTAGGGGTTAGGGGTTAGGGACTAGGGAACAGGGAACGGGGGTGTTGTTAGAGGTCTGTGCGTGGTAGTCTGTGCGTGGTAGTACTATGCGGATGAAAATCTTCATGCAAAGTAGGGCGTCATCTTCGGCACGGTGGGCGTTCATTGTAGAGAGGCCCAAATCCGCAGCCAGGTTCTGGAGCGAATAGCTCTTGAGGCCAGCGAAACACTCTCTGGAAAGAACAAGGGTGTCTGCTATGCGGTTGGGCAGAACGGCGAAAGGAATCTGGGCTGAGCCTTCTGCCTTATTAAGCCTTTTGAGGGTTTCGTTGACAAAACCGCAGTCAAAGGGGGCGTTGTGGGCGACAATGAGAGTATTTTGGATAAATTTGAGAAAATTGGGCAGCGTTTCTTCAATGACAGGTTTGCCGGCAAGCATGGCATCGCTAATCCCGTTTACCTTTCCGGCCTCTTCTGGCATGGGAATTTCAGGATTAATAAGGGCTGAATAGCGGGCCATAATGCCCCGCCGGTCAAATTTTATCGCGCCGAATTCCACAATGCGGTCAAGTTTTGGGTCAAGGCCGGTCGTTTCTATATCAAAGGCAGTAAAGAACTCGCCTTCGTTGTATGCTTTTATTATCCAGTCTAGTGATCCCATTTAATTAATATGACAAACCCTACGAAAATTGACAAGATAATGGCATGGCAGAAGATCCCCCTCTTCTATGCTTAAAAATCCGTTTTTAGGAGTTTTTCATACTATTGGGTTTGTTTTTCTGTTAAAAATCAGTGAAAATGTCCCCTACATAATTCAATAGAAATGTCCCCTGCCGACAAAGGACATTAGAGGCTTCAATCATCGAACATAGTTTTTATTTCTTTTACCAGGAGAGGTTTGTTTTTCCACAGTATGCAGACGGAAGAATCCAGTTTGACTCGGACAAGGACTGTATCGCCAGGTCTGGGTTTTAGTTTTGCTTCCGGCAGGATTTGAAACAAACGGCATTCGAAGCGGACAATGTAATCCTTGCTTACTTTTCTTTCATGCTCCATGCAGAGGATGTCGTCCAGCACAGCCATGCCCGGTTTGACATG
>JAIRUO010000076.1 GCA_031254385.1 Treponema sp.
GACGCGCAGGAGAAAATATTCGCCGCGTCAAAGCTCCTCCCCCTCAACGACCGCATCCTGTTCGCGCTGGGGAACGTTTCGTTCAAACGGGGGGACTATTTCGCCGCACAGGGATATTACAACCGCCTGCTGGACAGGCTGGAATCCCGGCGCTCCCGTCTGCCGATGCTGTTACCCAACGACCGCCCCGAATATCTGGAACTCGCCGAACGGCTGCTGATGGCCCAAAACAACGCCGGCGCCGCTTACGAAATGCTTTCCGCCCAAACCGGAAACCAGAGTTACCGCAACACGGCCATGGCCCTTTACAGCAGGTCGGAAATGTCCTGGGATTCCCGCACACGCGACCCCCGCTCCATGATCCGTTCCGGCAGTACGCCCCAGCCCTTTATCAATATGCGGAACATGCTCCGCCCGCAGGCCGGTTACGAGCCGCAGATCTTTATCCGCATAGACAAGGACGCGGTGGAACCCTCGCTTTGGGAAGAACTGTCCCCGATTACGCCGGAAAGGTTTTAAGAAAGTAAATTTTTTTAGGGATGAAGCACTGAGGGGCTGTGCATTACACCTATTGGTCTAATTAAATGCCGGCTTTATCGGCTAATTTAGCCTGACTCCAGTCCCTTGCCGCTCTATAGGATTTAAGGTTTGCCGCTAACAGTTCCCTGATATTCGTCATACTTCATCATGAACAGGCTATATTATAGTTACGGAAAGGGTTATATTAGCAACTTTCAATAAGTAGTTGTTATTTTCTTATTTTTCCTATGCCACTTGATAGTGTTAAAATTTGCACAAGAAAACGGGAATATGTGCAAATGAACAAAGGAAGGTTTTTATGGAAAAGGTGCCTGGTACTGTTCTGATGGCACAATAATTATTAACTGCAAATAAATTCAAATGATTTTTTGCCCCCTTTCCCAATCGTTTTACGCCATGGATGGCGTAAAACGTGGGATAAAATTATTTATACATTAATTATAATCCTTGATAATAAATATTTGCCTCGCAGTTATACCGCCAAGCAGGACCATCCCATTCTACATCCCACCATGCTTCATCAGCCTCCGTCTGGTTTTTATATTTTGAAATATAGATTGTTTGGGATTCTGTCCAACCACTAAAGGCATAACTACCTATAAATAATACACCAATGGGTATAGTTATATTAATTATGCTCGTACAAGAAGCGAATGCCTGACTCCCAATAGTTGTTACGCTTGCAGGAATCTCTAAACTTGTAATGCTTGTTGAACTAAAAGCACCAGACGCAATAGTCGTAATGCCTGAAGGGATTGTTACATTGCCACTAGCACTCGGAAAAGCTACAATTTCTGTTTTTATTTTATTGTACAGTATTGCACCTTCACTCATGTAATTAGGATTGTTTTCATTTACAATTATACTTGTAAGATTTTGGCAATTAGGAAATGGATTCCCTTCAATAGTTATTACATTAGCGGGAATTTCAATGCTTGTAATTTTTGTAGCAGCAAAAACACCTCGACCAATAGTTGTTACACTTGAAGGAATCCTTATGTTTTCAATACCTGTACTCTGAAATGCACCAGTACCAATAATAGTTACATTTTCTGGTATTGTTATATTGGAAATACTTGTACATCTACTAAAAGCATATTGTCCAATAGATGTTACACTTGAAGGAATATGTACCGCCAAAATGTTTGTTCTATTAGAGAATGCACCTCCAGGAGCTGAATCACTTGATCTTCCGATTTCTGTTACGGGCAAGCCATTATATTTGGATGGTATATAAACCTCATCTGGCGGATCTACATCCCGATCACTAATAACCCTGTATGACGTGTTGTCGATGAGTTCAAAAAAGGATGCATCAAGATTTCCAATGTAGGGAATGGTACGTGTTCCTTGGGTTTTTCCACAACTAATGCAAGTTTCTGTTTCTAAACCGTCTACTATGTTAGTAGCTTCTGTGGTTATTATCCATTCCCATTCATGGGTATGTGTGTTGGTGTCTTTACAGCCGACAAAAGCAAAACCGAAGGCGATAATCGCCACCAAGCCGAAAAAAACGCTTTGTTTCCAAATTCTTCATACAATTCTCCTTTGATTGTTCGCATACAAGCCTATTATAAATCTTAGCCACGTTCATTAGACATGGAATTATATAAACTGTTTTTCCGATCAAGTTCATCTTGTAATTGTTTAACTTGTAATTCATACTGCCGAAACTCGAAAGAGTTTATTAATTCAGATTTTTCCCTTATGAGCATAAGCTTAGCATCATTTATTCTTTCTATTTGTGCCCGTAAAGCATTGCATTCCCCTGCAACTTGGTTAAGACGATAATCTAATTCATTACCCATAAAATTTCTCCTATGTAAATTTGGTATCAAATGCTAATTGCATTTTTCCATATTTCATTTGAAATGTCAAGTGTTTTATACAATAATTTCCTTCTTTTCTTCAATCTTCAAAAACAATCAAAAAACAACAAAGTCCCCACGCCATGGATTATTATGGTGCCTGGCACCTTAAAACATCGCCTTTATTAAAAAAACCCCTTATCACTTGCACAGGCTTCTGTTCAATGAAAGGGAGTATTGTTACAAATTCGTCATTACCCGTGTATCTTTCTATATCTGCCCTAGCATTAAAGAATATCCTATAAATAAAATCATTAAACCTAGCCACACTTTCCTCCTTATTTTATTGCGTTTGCCTAATTATTTATCAGATAATAGGTGTATAACCACATACCAAACTTCCTACAACACTTGGATCATTCCCAATAGCTAAACCCTTTACAATTATAGTTTTACCCAAAGGAATCCCTTTATCAAAAACTGCTACTGGAGTTGGTGATTCAGTCCAACTACCTTGTGTAAAGTCTGGAACTAACATATATCCGAGAGATGCAATTTCATCTATTGTACCTTTCCTGTAGTTACCCTTTTCTTCATATTCGTAAGAAAAGTCGTTTGCCAAAAATGATCCATCCCTGCCTCTAATAAGAATTTCACTGAAACTTCTTGGATTTTGCCAACGTGTTCCTTCAAAAAAATTCTTCCAAAAACCGATATAACGCATTTCTTGTGGTACTGAAACACCAACAGCAATTTTCATAATTTTACTCCTTTTCTTTTATACAATACCACCACTATATATGGTGGTGTTCTCTTTCCAACACCACAAGGCAAAACGGTAGCTACCTTTGCGTCTATGACGCTTCAGGTATCAAAGGAAGACGGTTATCTTTGCTACCGACCCTAAAAGTCATCCAAGCGCACGTTATACCATAAAGTTTTATATGGGGTACATATACCCGGATTATCACAACCGCAAGTAAAGTTATATAAATAACCGCATGGAAATGATTTTACATTCATCAGGCAATAATCACGATAAA
>JAIRUO010000203.1 GCA_031254385.1 Treponema sp.
ATATGACCAGCGCCGCAATGGATTTGGCGAATATGGATCTGGTGCACAGGGCGGCTCTTCAGACTGCGGCAAAGATCATTCCGCCCACCCTGCTGGACTTCCTGAAATAAGAAACGCTATTATAAAGGTGAGGTATCATGAAAGTTGCGACCAAGGCTTATGGCCTGATTGATGTGGACGAGCGTCAGAAAATAATATTTCCCAGGGGCTTATTGGGATTTGAGCCCTTGAAAGATTATGTGCTGTTGGATGCGGAGCGAAAGCCTTTTTACTGGCTGCAGTCAATTGATAATGAAAAGGTGGCCTTTATTCTAATCGATCCCTTTGTTTTTAGGCCCGATTATGAATTGAATATAGACAATGAAGAGCTTAGGACTATAGGCATTTCTGATCCGCAGAACGCTTTGATCTTTGCCATCGTTACCATTCCTCCCAATGATTCAGGATCGGATAGCAGGATGACAGCCAATCTTCAGGGGCCGCTTGTCATTAACCGGGATACCCGGCAGGCCATGCAGGCAGTCTTGACCGATCCTGCCTGGAAAACCAAGCATGATATCATTGCTGAACTTGAGGCCGCAAATGCAGCGGCGAAGAGAAAATAGCCATGCTTATACTATCCAGAAAGACAAATGAAAAGATCATGATAGGGGATGATGTTTCCGTTTCTATCATTGAGATACGGGGAGATCAGGTGCGCCTTGGAGTCGATGCTCCCAAATCAGTCAAAGTATACCGCCAGGAAGTGTTTGACGCTATCAAGGCCGAAAACAAAGCAGCCGCAGACTCAGCGCCCGTCTTCCCGGAACTGGATTTTGGCGCCCATCGGGAAGCTCTTTAAACCCTAGCGCTCATCGCGGTTTTTTTCAAAAATATCGTAAAAATCTTTGCTTATGGAATTAAATATGTCCAGAAGGAAGGGATCAAAATGTTTTTCCCTTCCTTCTTGCATTTTTTCTATAGTTACCTGATGGTTCATGGCAGGCTTATAGGCTCTTTCCATTCTTAAGGCATCATAAACATCGGCAATGGTAACAATTCTGGCAGCCAGAGGTATCATATCAAGGGAAAGCTGGTAAGGGTAACCAGTACCGTCCCAGCGCTCGTGATGGCTTAAAGCAATTTCTTTGGCCATGGGATTGGGATAGGTCGAGAGTATAAATGCGCCGTTTTTGGTATGCTCCCTCATTATCGTCCATTCCCAGTCAGTAAGGGGGCCTTCCTTGTTGAGTATGTCATCCGGGGTTCCGATCTTGCCTACATCGTGCATGGAGGCAAGGAAACCAATGTTGTCAATAAAATCCGCATCTATGCGATTGTAGCTGGGATTCTTACAGCGGAACAGTTCTTCTGCTATGCGCCTGGCGTAAAAATTAACCCGGACTATATGCTTGCCCGTATCATTGTCTTTTAAAATTGACGCTTCCAAAAGGCTCATAAAGACGCTTCTTAAGAGCCTTTTGTTTTCCTTGGTAACATCATCAAACATGACCACAAATTCAGCAGGCTCCTTGAAATTCAGTTCTGCCGGAAAGAGGTATACCCTGGTTTCGATTGTTGAAATGTTCCTGGCCTTAACTTTGGCGTTTCCTTTCCAGGTATAGCCGTTATCTCCGCTTATCAAGGTTTCCCGGATTTTTTTTATGTCTTCAATTTCAAAGGCCTTGTTAAAAACATCAAAAAAATAATTCCCCGCCAAATAAAAAAAGCCTGTAAAAAGGTGATCGCAGGCGGCATTCGCATATAGGATTTTCAGTTCTTTGTCTACAAAAAGCACAGGGAATATGCTATTGATAAAAGGATTGGAGGCGGCTGAATAATATTTTTCGCCAGCGGCTGGAATTTTTTTGGGCCTTTCCTCTTGTTCTTCTTCCTCTTCTTCAAGCTCCAGCACTTCTTCAAGTTCAGCATCAAGTTCAGGAGCTAATTTTTCTGATTCAGCCATAAGTCCCGCTTTTATAATGGTTTAAGGTTCAATTCCGCATCGCTTTTTCGTATGTATAAGGGCCCGGAATACAGCCCTTCAAATTTAATATTAATGATTTTTTCTGCAAATTGCAATAATTCAGGCGCTCTTCCTCTTAAAAAATGCGGATCTAACAAAAAATAATCAGGAGATCCAGAATTTTCTAGCCTTGACATGAATAATTGCGCTCCAGCTCCTGTGACTAAGACTTTCTCATCGGAAGAAACGTGGGGCTTTAGAGCGGATAATAGAGTAATTGGGTCTGCGTCCATATATTCGGTAAGGGGTTTTCCGTTACGATAAAGACAAGCGAAAAAGCAATTTTTTTTTGCGTCCAGTACGGGCAGTACAAGCCCTGGCCATATTGAAGAGCCCGCAGCTATGCAATCCAGGGTTGGAATTGCGGCAAAAGGTATACCCAGAGCCAGAGAAAGCCCCTTCGCCGTGGCATAGCCAATGCGCAAGCCGGTAAACGATCCGGGGCCTTTCATACAGATTGTCAGTCCCAGGTCTTTTGGCGCGATTCCGGCAGATTCAAAAAGCCTGTCTATCCAAACCATGAGGAATTCCGAGTGCCTGGCACCCGCTTCAACTTCAATATGCCTCATTCCATTCGAGGAAATGGCCAAGGATAAAACCTCAGTTGAACTATCTATTGCTAATATGGATTTCACGGGAGTTTTCCCCTGTTATTTCAATATGGATAGTCAGGGCATAATCAGGCAATGATTCAGCTATACGCTCGCTCCATTCTATTACCGTAATGCCCTTACCGTAAAGGTATTCTTCGCCTCCCAAGGCGGCAAAATCTTCTGCCCCGTTAAGCCTGTAGGCATCTATATGGTAGAAGGGAAGGCTTTCTCCCTCCAATTCGGCTTTATATTCAGAAACAACGGCGTAGCTCGGGCTAGTTATTTCCTCTTCTACCCTTAAACCAAGGCCAATTCCCTTTATAAGACAGGTTTTTCCCGCTCCCAAATCGCCTTCAAGCGCCAAAACTCCGCCTTTGTGCAGCAGGGATGCCGTTTTTTGGCCAATTTTACGGGTTTCTTCGGGTGAAGAGCTTTTTATACAGAATGGAAGCATTGAGAGAGAAAAAAACTCACAGCCTGCCGTGCAATTAGATGGGGAGTTTGCGGCTGGCATCCAGTTCGTTAATGAAATTCTTTAGTTCCCTCATCAAAGGTACTACGGGGTAATCTACCTCATCCAGATGAGTAACGGTTATTTCAGTCTGGCCGGTGGGTTTATGTTCAATTATAAATTCCAGCGGTGAGTCTTGGGCTTTGTTCATCAAATCAAGAGTTAAGATTCCCTTATAAAACCTTTTATAGTAAATGGGGACATCCTTTCTGATTATCTCTTTAATACCAATTATTTTCATAATTCCCTTTATATTTTCTAAATTTAATCATTTTTCTCAATATAGTCAATATGACTAATCATCAAAACCGAACACATAAGTATTGATGCTGTTATAGGACCGGCGGGGTACTTTAAGGAATTTTATGTGAGTAATTGTTCCCATAGTCCCTGAACGATTGGTCCTAAGTACCTGGCCCAGGACAACAATAAGGGCATCCTCGTTGTAAGTTATTTCTATTTTAAGCCGCGAACCAACCTGTATTGGTGCGGAGGTTTTTATTGAGCAGCCCCCGGCAGAAATATCTAAAACAGTACCAGAAAAGCGTCTTTTATCCACTACAAGTTTTGGCTGCTTTTTCTTTTTTGCATCGTCCAGGAAGACAAGGAAGAAAACGCAGCTTATGCCTGCCTGCCTGCGGCGATAACGTCTCTGAGCCAGAGCTTTGGGTTTTGAGGAATGGGCCAATTCGAGTCCTTGGCCGTTAAGGGTGTCTATATTCCCCAAAACCCTGCTTTCAAAAGAAAAGCCTTTGCTGGATTTGCTAAAGAAAGAGAGTGTAATGCTGGTTCCCTTGGATATTTTTACTGGAGAGCCCACGGCGTTTCTGGGCGTTTCTACTACCAGGGTATCGCCGCTGGAATTTATTACCCTTACGGTATAGCTGTCTTTGCCTGTAGAGAGTACGGCAGGGACATTATGCGCTACCCTGTTGGTGGAACTAATGCCGCCGGAACTATCGCTTGGGGCAGCTTCAATCGCGTTCCGCACAGAAAAAAGCCTGGCTAGCCTTTGCTGGGCTTCATCTTCTGTTTCAGCGTTTCTTTCTATGGCCTTATATGCATGTTTAAAATATTTATCCAGAAGGTCAGGCTGGTTAATTACTCTTTCCGGATCAGATACAGAATTAGTGCGAAAAATATTTTCTAAGAAGCGGGACTGCTCTTTGTCCAGGCCGCAGGACGAGGCAATGCGGCGATAGGCAAAAACGGTGAATAAACCGGGAGAGGAAGTCGTGGTACGAGTTCCGGTTCCGCTCTTTTTAACAGAAGTTGAACCTGATACGCCCTTTATTAGGCGCACAACCACGGCCAAAACAATTATGGCCCCAACCACGATACCTACGATCATGGCATCTTTGGGCGAGTCTTCCTTAAAATATACCATATTCTGCAGTAAAAAGAATCCCAGTGCTATTGTAGTCATTTTTGCACCTCCGCTGGGAAAAAATTTTTTAGGGCAGAATAAAGTTTTAAAAGCCTGGGCGCCATTTCATATTCCGCCAAATCGCCAATCAGCACCGCGTCCTGGTTCTTGTAAGCACTAGTCAATTCACCCAAAGCCGTGTTAAAACCATTTAAGAATTCCCTTATCCCCAATCCCTCAACTTGACAGGAATCAAAATCGGGTTTTCGTAACTTTAATACCCGCAGCAGCCTGAACAGTTTTTCCGCCATTTGCGTAAAAAACTGTATTGTTTCAGCTGCTTTTCCGTCTTTGCCTGTCTGGACATCCAGCGGAAGCTCTTCCATCCTGCGTGCTATTTCAGACACAGGCTTTTCCATATTTTCCAGTTCTCTTTCTGGATCACCCAGTTCGCGGATCCGCTCTTCCGCGAAGAGCAGGAGATTGCTGGCGGAAACCCCTTCTCCGGCAAAGCAAAGGCCGGCTAATTCATGGAATTCCCTGATTTCGCTGTATAAAAAGGTGGCGGCAGCGCTTTCTTCCCATTGTTTTCTAATTGCTGAATATTCAATAAAAGATGAATTGTTATAGTGAAGACAGGTTTCTTTTAATTGTACCAGAGCCTCTATAGCCAGTTCACTCCAGGAAATGATCGTTATATCCATGGCTTTATGGGCGCTTAGTTTGTACGCAAGAGCTTCCGGAACCTGTTCCGCGCTTATATTTAAGCCGTCAATGGCCAGTCCGCTAATGCGGTTGCCAGACCCTTGAAGCCAATTTTCCAATCCTGATAAAACATCGCCTACTTTTTCTTCCTTTTCGAGAACTATGTCTGCCAGTTTCCCGTTAATGGAAATTTCCATAAGCCTTACCTATTATTGTTATTATAGTTGTTCTGTTGGCTAAAATTGTTCAAAGTTTGCGACATACTCTCCATGCGGTTATAGGCGCTTTCCATCTGGGCGTATTGAATCCTGAGCTCCGCTTCTTTTGCGGCAAGCTGGCGATCCATGGTTGCTATACGGCCCGTTTCCTGGCTGATCCTGCTGTCTATGGTTCCGGTCTTTAGGGAGATGAGACCGCCGGTTTGCGTATAGGGCCTTATCAGCGCTACTAGATTATACGCAATCCCCGTATCCGCAAGATTATCGCCGTCGGTATCTGATCCGAATAATTCTTTAATGGCCGGAAGCTTGGAGGCGATAGCAGCATCCAGGGTGTTTGAATCAATTTCAAGGTAACCCCTGAGCCTGGAAGGATCGTATCCGGTGCTGGCACCTGCGCGGCCTATATCAGAACCGATTCCTATTTGCGAAAGAAGAGTTAGATCGCGCTCCAGGGATGTAGGGTAGGGGGTGGTAACGGTACGCTGCAACATGTTTCGGAAAGAGCTTAAGGTACTGTCTGTATGGAAGACCCCCAGTCTTTCGCGCATTTGCGCGGCTTCATCCGCAGTTAAATATGTCAGTTCATTTACGATACTGTCATCGACACGTGTACTGAGTCCCGATGGCAGGCTTCTTGCGGTTAGCACATTTATCTCTGCCATGAGCCGGTTATAATGATACACAAAAGTAAAAAGCGCGTCTTTTATTCCTTCTACATCCGGCGTAACCTGTATGTTTACTGGCCTGTCCGAGGGGGCCTTAAGGTTCAATGTCAGGCCGACAATCAGGTCGTCTATGGTATTTGTGGGTCTCCTGATTTCTATTCCTTCCATTAGAATGATCGCATCCTGGGCCCTTGATACGGCGTTCAGCGGCTTAATGCCCCCTGAAACTTCAGGATCAAAGACCTGGATATTTCTTAGGGATACATCCCGATGGGTATTGTTGTTTACCAGGTCAATGGATACTATGGTTTTTCCCTGAGGCAGGTTGTCCATGCTAAATAAGTACGATCCAAAGGCATTTGAGTCTGTTATGGCCGGAAGCCTGGCAGTAGTTCCGTCAGAAAAAGTGAGGGAAAGCACTGACATATCATCAACGCGCACTGGAGCTTCTGGCGGGTTCCAGGCAGGAAGCGTTACCGATGAGGACTGGTTTTCTATTACAATGCCGCCGTAAGAGACAGATCCGGGTGAGGGTATGGAAGGCCCAGGAGGAGGCTGGGGGGCTACATAGCTTTCGGACGAGCGTACTGCGGTAGAGGTTTCTAAACTTAGAATTAAATTGCGCGCGGTTGTAATGCCCTGGCCTAAGGGAATGGAAGAACGCTGGCCTGCATCTACTTTTACATTTACGTCAAAAGATCGGCTGGAATCGTAAACCTGCTCGATCATGCCTATATTTCTTCCCAAGGTTTCTGCAGCGCCGGAAAAATTCATGCGGTTTTCTTCTCCGGTAACCCTGGATTCTATAAGAAGGGATCTGGTTCCCGGCCTTACGGCAATCAGGGAGGCCTGTATCTTGTCCCGGCCCCTGCGGTTCAGGGCATCAACAAAATCCCTTAGGGTTCCTCCCCTAAAATCAAAGGAAATTTCATCTTGACCAATGGTAAAAGTATAGGTTCCTTCTTCGACTCTATATGTTTCATCCAGGGGATTAGAGAGAAAACGATCCGCCTGGGCAATTTGTCTTACGGTAAAACTTCGATCCTGTTCGGGCGCGTCACGGACAGCGGTTCCGGTCAGCACCGCATCATTGGAGGAGCTGACTATGCGATCATTAAAGGGGTTTTGATAAGAGTAGAGGGTGTTTGCGCTTTCGCGGAGGTCAGCCATGCGCCGGCTGACTTCCTGCCAATAGCCTCTTTCTAATTGAAGGCGGCTGACATTATCGACTGCGCGGTCCCTTGGGATCGCCTCAAGCTGCATGAGGCGTTCTATGGTTTGTTCTGAGTTGAACCTGCTGGTTACACCCGGAATGTATATATCGGACATATCTTCTTCCCCGGCCCTCCCGCCGAAAATGCTTGCCTAATCCGCCCCGAAATTGTCCGGGTTAAACCTTTTGATCAAATAAAAACCCCATAGTGTCCCGGATCCGCTGGTGAAGCCTTTGCAGTTCTTCGGGCGGAAGCACCTTGATCACTTTATCGGTTTCGCTGTCAATGACCTTTACAGTAACTTCTTTTGACTCATGGTCAATGACAAATTTGAGTTTTCTGTTAAAGGCAAGACCGATATGCTCTAGATCCTGAGCAGTGGCTCTGATTTCGGCATGTTTTTTGGTTTCCTGATTTAGGCTGGCTTGTAATGACGATGCGACTGTAGCTCTAGCTTCGGCTTGTTTTACAGCCAGCTTTTCATGAGGAAATTCCTGTGCGGCAGGGCCAGGCATAGGCCCAATTTGCATACTCATAATACACCTCCTTGTGTAATATGATGATATCTGGAGCTTATTTCAAAAGCTCTATCTGTCTCTCCCTGACAGACAATAATTTCTAAAAATGGACAGGGACTGGCGCGCTTTTCCCTGCCCTCGCTCTAAAAGACAACGTCCAGAAGTCTCTTTAAGCGTTAAGTCAATTAATCGTAGCTTAGCCCAAGAGCTGAAGCACCGACTGAGCCCGCATATTGGCCTGAGCCAGCATCGCGGTTCCCGCTTGATTCAGAATGGCATCCCTGGTGTAGTTTACCATCTCCGAAGCCATATTGGTGTCCCGTATACGGGATTCCGCAGCCTGAAGATTTTCCGCCGCAATGGCGACTCCCTGAGCAGCCATTTCAAACCGGTTCTGGTATGCCCCAAGATCAGCTCTCTGTTTTGAAACCAATTTCAGAGCGCT
>JAIRUO010000015.1 GCA_031254385.1 Treponema sp.
TCAACAGAATGATACAGGAACAGCAGCACGCTTGGGGAATGTTCAGATAAACGGCCACCCAACTTTGGGAAACACAATTTTAACCTTAACCGGGAACGTAAGACAACGGGACGGAAGTACTCTTACACTGAATGCTTCAGGCAGCCTTGATACAGGCACAGGTAATACTAGTTGGTTTATGGGCAATGCGGCTTCGCCGGCAGGAATAATAGGCTTTGTAGGCATTTCCGGTACATTAGTATTAAACGCCAGTGCGGAACTCATTACAAGGGACTTCTACAATACAGAAGCAACGGATCACGAAGTTTCAATCAGGGGCATAAACACAATAATCACTGCTTCCCGGAATGTTACCATTAACAGAACCTTTGCCCCTATAACCGGTCGTACCATTCTGGATTGTACTATCGTCATGACCGGAACAGGGGATTTGAGTGTAAGACAAGCAGCCGTCGGCACCCCTTATCCTGGTAATAGTACCAGAACGGTTCAACTGCCCCAAGTTGATATTGGGCATCTGATCATAGACAGCAGTGCAACTGTACCTGTAACTGTTGCGTCTAACCTTTATATACGCGGAAATCTTACCATTAAAAATGGAACGCTGAATGGAGGAACAGCGCATATTTTTCTTTTTCCGTTAAATCAGGCAGGGAATACATGGAAAATAGAACCAGGTGGTACATTCAGTTATAGTACCTCTTTTGTGGAATTTGGCAATGTATACGAGGGAACCAGCGGCCACATTTACGAAATCATTGGCAATACAACCTGGTGGTATTTGATCTGCCATGAACCACTGGCCGAGCTTCGTTTTTCAAATCATGATCTACAGTATGGACTGAATGGACATAAAATATACCGAATGCTGGAAGTATTTCCGAATTCCTCAGCAGAAGATTTTGAAGCAAAATTTATTACTCTTACCCGGAAGGATTATTATAATGAGGAAGTATACTTGACTGCTGCTAATCCTACTGAACCATATACCCCTCCCTCGGCACCTGTAGAATTTTTCTGGTATTTTGATCTGCAAACAGGCGGTAATCTTGAGATCAATCATGTAAGCGTAAAATACAGTTATTCCAGTACCGGGATACCGGTTCCCAGAGAGGGGCCTTTGCCGGACTGGGATGTAAGAGCCTGGCCCTATGTGTGGATAGATAGTGGGCCTGGCGGTAGGCCAATCAATGATACACCTTATTATTATTATCTTCCCGATAGCCGTAATTTTTATAATGTAGATTGGTTTGTATTCAATAATTTTTTCTATGCTTTTGCCGAAGATTCCAACCTTAACGGCAGAATAGACCGTATACGCCTGCAATCGAATTTTAGGCTAAATGGCGATTTCTCGGGTTTTGAGGTAGTAGTTTATAACGAAGTTACAAGGGAACTTTATGAAATAGACAAATCAAAAGCAGGAACTGACAGAGGATATCAAATAGTAAATTCTTCAGATCCTGATGATAGATCAATATATGTGTGGCTTGTGGAAAAACCCTATGCGGATACCGGCGCAAGGCTTCACTGGCAGATAGAAAAGAATGCGAGCTTAATGGACGATCCGCTAGGAAAAACTCTCATCGGAAACCCTCGGCCCATGGTTGTCGGAGCTCCGGACATGGATCAGGGTACTGTTACGAATACAGCGCCTCCCCGGATTACCTTTGCTTTGGCACTGCCCGGTCATGACGAAATATATGTTCAGTTCTCCGGGCCTGTTGAATTAATAGGCGGCTTATCCGTTTCGGGTTATACTGTGCTAGATCATAAGTTCGTAAGTCAAAATGAATTGCTGATTAAACTTTCGGACCCTCTGACTGTCTCCGATTTTGCTCCTCCCCCAAACATTACCATTAATGGTTTTAGAGATTATGCAATACCTGCGGCGAATATGAGAGACCCTGTTAACGGAGGCCCTTATTACACTATGTTTCCTTCGCCCAGATACCCAGTGAATTATAGTTACAGTTCTTATGTTCCTGAGGATCAACTAAATCCGCCGCCGCTACCCCCCTCTCCAACTCCGTCTAGGGTTTATCCTCCTAATCTGTCTTATACCGTTAGTAGTGGCGCTCCTGCCGCTACTATAACTAATCGCATAACGGACATGCTTGTCTCTGTTCCGCCTGGCCCTGATCGCCAGGAAGATTATTTTGCCTGGCCTGTGTGGGCAAGGTACAAGGATGATTATTCATGGATACTCCCTCCGGGTGATGATTTTCGCGATCAAGACTACGATGCTGCGGGCATTATATGGGAATTCAACGGAACTAAATTCCTGGAAGCTAGAAATATGACCATGCAGGTAAAGCGAAACCCTGCTTTAAATTCATTTGGTTCAGGCCGACTTGATTTGGTTTTTGATTATAATATCCCTTCCAGTTTCCGGGCAAGAGCAATGAACGCTTATGGCTTTGGCAACGGGAACAGCAGCCTTTGGGTGCCTTCAACAGCAAATACGCCTAATATCGAAAACAGGCCGCCCTATACTAACATGGCACCATATTTTTATGTTCTCAATTATCCGTATAGGCTGCAAACGTCAATTACTCCGAGTCTTTCCGGCGATCTGTATATATACGATTTTACTGTTGGCTCTGATGGTTACGGCAGCGGACAAAATATGGAATTCTTTTTCTTGCTGGATAATTCTCGGCCGGATCTTTTCGCAGGCCGCCTTGATATACGGCCTTCTGATCCAATTCCGAGTGACTGGTATAGAAGGGTAAAACCTTTTGGCTTTGCCGTTCACGATGTTACTCCTCAGCGATCGGGCGTTACTATCCTTAATAATGTAATTAATCCAGACAACGGGGAAAGAACTTATGTGGATTACAGGCTTGCAAGGGGAGGCCAGGTTACCATTCAGGTCTTTACCTTGGACGGTACTATGGTAGATGTCCTCTATAGGGGCTACAGGGATGCCGGGGAGTACCGGGCTGCCTGGGCCGGAACCAACAGATCAGGCCGGGCTGTTGCGCGTGGCTTGTATTATATACGAGTGGTAGGGCCGGATATTGACGAGCTCCGCAAAGTGATGGTGGTTAGGTGAAGAAAGCAGCATTTGTCGCGGTCGTTGGTCGGCCTTCAGCAGGAAAGTCAACCCTGGTAAATATCCTTTGCGGCGCTAAGGTTGCCATTGTCAGCGCAGTTCCACAGACAACCAGAAACGCCATTAGGGGCATATACTCCGGGCCTCCCGGCCAGCTTGTTTTTGTGGATACACCGGGCCGCCATGCTTCCGAAAAGAAACTCAACAAAAAGTTAATTGAAGTTTCAGAACGGGCGCTGGAAGATGCGGAATTGGTTCTCTATGTGATGGACGCTTCACGTGCGCCCGCGTCGGAGGAAGAGGCTGTAGCACAGCGGCTTATCCCCCTTGCGGAAAGGACGATAGTCGCAATTACAAAGATGGATATTCCCTCTGCGGATTACGAAAGGGCTTTGAGCTTTATCCAAGAAAAACTGCCCGGCGTTCCGGTTCTGCGCTGCTTTAAGGTTTCTTCGTTTAATAAAGAAGGAACAGCCGTGCTGCTGGACAAGTTATTCGAAATGGCCCCCGAAGGTGAACCCATGTACCCAGAAGATCATTACACCGATCAGGAAATTACTTTTAGAATAGCTGAAATTATCCGCGAAAAAGCCATGAACAGACTCAGAGAAGAACTGCCCCATTCCATTTATGTTGAAGTGGCTGATGCCGAACTGCGCCCTGACCCCACAGATTCATACGGCAGCAAAAAACGGCTCTGGGTGCGGGCTTTTATCATTGCCGAGAGGGAATCCCAGAAAGGCATGATAGTCGGCAAAGGCGGCGAATTGATCAAAGCCATACGCCTTTCCGCGTTAAAAGACCTTAAACGCATATTTGACTGGAAAATAGATTTAGACCTTAGGGTAAAAACCGGCAAAGACTGGCGGCAGAACGACAGGGTGTTGCGGAAGATTACTGGCTAGTCCCCTAAAAACTTACTGATCTCTCCAAACAATTCCGCGAAGCTATTCACGCAAGGAATGTTGCTGTAATCCAACCTGATTCTTTCCGGGGCGCGGAATAGACAGCCGGCATCGGCTTCATTGATCATTTTAAGATCATTAAATGAATCGCCTGCGGCAAAGACTTTCATGTTCAGCGATTTTAGGGCTTTGATCGTTTCTCTTTTTCCTTCTTTTTGGCGGAGTTTGTAGCCTGTTACTTCGCCCTGGCTGCCAAGTTCAAGACTGTTGCAGAAGAGCGTGGGCCAGTTTAGTTTTTCCAGAAGCGGGCTGGCGAATTCTACATAAGTGTCGGAGAGCAAAATAAGTTGGGTTTTCTTGCGGATTTTTTGCGTAAATTCAAGTGCCCCTTCAAGTACGTCCATGCCGGCAATTACCTTCTGGATATCCGCCAGACGGAAATTGTGTTTTTTTAGCAGTGCCAGCCTGTAATTCATGAGCTTATCATAATCCGGTTCGTCTCTTGTGGTACGCCGGAATTCGGGAATGCCTGTCGCTTCAGAAAAAGCGATCCAGATTTCCGGAACCAGCACCCCTTCAAGATCAAGACAAACGATGTTCATCTTGAAAAATTACCATAACGCGGAGATTCAGGCAAGGGTAGAATATGGTTGACTGGGAGCTTGAAATGACCTTATAGTATTATAGGGCTTTATATTGGGAAATTAGGCGGGATTGATTAATAGATGAACATTTTTTTAAGCTATGGTCATAAGGATTATCCTGAATTTATTAAAAGATTCGCAGTCGATCTTGGCAAGCGTTTTTCCGTTTGGAATGATGCACGCATAAGACTTGGAGATGCCTGGGTACAGAAAATAGACGATGCAATAAGTGAATGTGATTTGTTTTTATTCCTAATGGGCCCTGATGCCATTAGGAAAGACAGTTATTGTTATGGGGAAATCATATTTGCCAAAAACATAAAGAAAAAAATAATTGTCGTTTCGCTTGAGAGTGTAAATACCCCCACGATTATTGCGCAAGAACAACTTTTTTCAATGGAAAATGTGTTTGATATATGCGGTGATTTACAAGAAGATGAATACAACGAAGCTTTTCCAAAGTTGTGCTTAAGGATAGAGCAATGTATGGCACAGACTGCCGAAGGTGGAAAGGCACGTGTCTTACCCCTTAGAACATTTGACAATACGCAAAAGATAGATAGTTTATTAAAGGAGCAGCATTGTAACCCTGCGTTATTGGATTTGATTGAGGAATGGCTTAAAGGTACTAAGCCGTATTTTGCTCTGTTCGGCGGGGCAGGCTCTGGTAAGAGTACCGCCGCCGCTTATATATATGAGGCTTATAAGCATAAATCAGTTATTCATTTTTGCAACTATGTAAACGAAAATACAACTGATATCTGTATAATGATGCAATCTGTTGCTGATGGATTATCAAAAGTTTTCAATGAATATAAAGAAAGGATAGCCTACACAGTTAATTTTGAGCGCAGCATGGAAGGACTCGGCGTAAATGACATTTTTGATGAGTTATACTTAAAGCCACTTTCAACCTTAAATATTTCTGAGCCGTATATGATAATTTTAGATGGTGTAGACGAGATTCCTCATAAACAAAGGAAGGATTTTTTCCGTATAGTCTTGAAGCGCCATCATGAATTATCAGGTAAGCTCAGGCTGGTATTAACAACAAGAAAGGATTCCGAGGTTGCACCGGCGTTATATGCGAACGGTGCGGAGATTTTAAATGAATATGAGAAATTCAATAATTATTCCATTAAATCTTATATTAAAAGCTGGTTTGAGAAATACAATATGCTTTATGATGAAGATTGTTTAGAGAAAATTATATTTCAAAGTAAAGGCGATTTTCTATATATCAAATTTATAGTTGAAGAATTGAAACTTAGAGGAACAAGTGATGTAACAAAGGTATTTTTTCCTATAGGAATGAAAGGTGTTTGTCAAAGTTATTTTGATAGAATTTTTTCGGAAGAAGACGATTATTACAACGAAACAGTAGCACCGTTTTTGGAAATATTAACAACCGCTAAAATGCCTGTATCAATTTATATGCTAGAGGCTTTACTTGGTATTGATGCTTTGGATATTAGAAGAATAATAAAAAAACTGGATATGTTTATTGAAATGCGAGATGATGCTTTTATGTTAGTACATAAGAGCGTCTATGACTGGCTTTGCAATGCAACACTGAACGAAAAGTATTATATTAGCCTTACTAGGGGCAGAAATAGACTTTGTAATTATGCAATTTCCGAATTTGATAAAGGTAAAGTTGGTAATTACGTTGGGGAGTACGGTTTTAAGCATCTGGCTGAATCAGATAAAATTGAAAAAATTGCCGAAATAATAGCCAAGGAACCGCATGGTACGCATTCTATTTTTATGCGTTTTATTACACAAATGTTATTAGCGGACGAAACAGAACTAATTGTAAAATTATTTGCCGCCTTTGCTGTTCAAAAACACGATGCCTATTTTATAGTTGCGGAAGTATTAAAACTTATGTTGCAATACGGAAAAAAGACAGAAGCAGAGAATATCATAGACTGTTTTAAGAACGATGGGCAAAATAAAATGCTGGCAGAATTACTTGAATTTTACAATTTAAAGACGCTCAATACCAATACCGCAGTGATAATTAGTAAAGGTGAAGCCATTATTGAGCATATAAATGATGATATTATGCTGTCCGAAATTATGCGTATTTTGGGAGATGCTTATCGGGAAAACGGACATCATGCTGATGCAGTAAGACTGTATAATGAGGCAAAGATCAAGGCTCACGCGAATATTGCAGATAGAATTTACCTTGACTGCGAATGTGCATTAATAGATATGCAATATGTGAACGGAAATTTGGAAGAGGCATTAAACTCCTTACGTGAAGTAAAAGAAAGAATTGATTTTAATAATCCAAATATATATGCCTATAAATACTATCGGTTGCTTGGTCAAATTTTTCATATGGATAATTCAATTGACGAATCAATTAATGCCTTTAATGAATGTCTGCGTATCTCAAAATTATTGTCGTTCCCCCTTAAGCAAATTGAAACAAACAATAGCTTAGCAGAAATGCAAGATGATTATAATATCGGTAGAGATTTTCTAGACACCGCACGAAAATTAGACGAAGAGGCAAAACTTAACCGGCTTGAGTACGGCAAGGGATTTTATATTGAGGCTAATCTGCTTGCTAAAAATAAAAAGTCAGGGGAGGCAATGGTTTGCGTTGATGAGGCAATTAGGATTTTAAATGAAGTTGGTTACGGTTCTGGTTTAGCAAGAAGTTATCTAATAAAATCTAATCTTTTGCTTGATGAGCAAAACTATAGCGAAGCATTATCTTATGCCACAAAAGCGTATGATTATTATGTCAGAGAAAATATTTATCCTGCATATAAATTAGAGGCAACCACTTTGCTTCAAAAAATACAGGAGAAGGGTTAAAATGATAAAAATGACAGAGAAGGAAATATTAGCCCTTGTAAGTACGCAAACTGATACGCTTGCTGGATATTATAATAAAAATCGTAAGGTCAATTTTAACGGTAAACCTTATATTTTGCGCATACCTATTCAGAATGCAGTTTCAATGGATATGCGCCTTATTCCAGAAAATGAGGTATTGGCTTTTTTAGCCAAATATGGTGGATTTGATATTCCCAAAGTTGAAATGAAAGAAACTTACGATGGGCAGGATTATTTTCTGCACAGCTTTATTGACGGTGAAACTGTGGAAAATGTCTATCCAGAAAGCGACATTCTTCCTGATTGGATTGTAATAGAAGTAGTTAAGGCTGTAATTACACTTCATAAGATACCACTTGAAAGTCTTAATTGTTTTACGACAAGAATGCCGTGGAAACTTGATACAAAAGATTTTTACGATTATATATACAGCTACAACAGAGGGTTAATTCAAAAATATAATCAAGATTATCGGGAGATTTTTGATATTTTTGGTATGCCAAAGGACTTAGATAATTTTATTGTAAATAAAAAGCAAGAGCTAGGCGATGCGGCTTTTATTTTAGCACATTCTGATATACACAGAAAAAATATTATTATAGACGAAACCATTAGAAAAGCTACAATAATAGATTGGGAATTAGCATTAATAACAACAACTCTTTATGATATATCCATACACTTTCACAAAATGCGTTATCAATTACATCAAGAGGAAATGTTTTTAACCTTGTATTGCAAGGCATTTGGGATAGATAAAAAATTGACAGAAAAACAGATAAGGTTATACCGTGATTTAGAAGAAGTAAAGTCAGTTGCAATTGATGTGGTGCGGTATTTAAGTATTATTAATGACATATCAGATGAGGAAATAATAAGTAATGCCAAAAGGTATTATAGTAAATTGAGAAAAGCTTATATTTGTTGGGGAACAGATTTGAACACTCTAAAAGAAAGTGATATTTGCGAATTTTTTATAAGCAGAAAGGGATGGGCTTTGGAAGATTATCAGGAGGAGTAAAATTTATGTCAGTTTTTCTTATTTTAGCGTTGATATTAGCTTCATTAATTGTCTTTGTCATTGTTATATTTTTCTTAATGACCCAATACAAGCGTATCATGATTTGGGTCTGCCTGGTATTAGTCACAGTAGGGTTTTTGCTATATACAGCCGGATATCTGTCGTCTGGTGAAGGTTTTGCAAATTTACTTTTAGCCACGTTACGTGGGATATTCAGCACAGCGCGTGTAATTTTTGTGAACGATGATCACAATTTCATGGTTGACGTACAAGGAGCACAATGGCTTACAGAAAATGTATGGATGCAAATTCTTTTTTGGCTTTGTCATGTGTCGGCATTAGTGCTAATACAGGCCGCTTTGATTTCCCTGTTTGGTCAAAAGTTACTTGATAATTTCCGTTTGCGTTTTGGCCTGCATAGCGATCTCTATATTATCATAGGAAACGATAAAAGGGCCCTTGTATTGGGTGAAAATATAGCTACTCATGATAATTCGAGAAAAAGCCCGGATAAGAAACGGCTTGTTGTCTTTTTACTTGAAAAAGGCGACGATGAAAAAAATACGTATGAAAAAGTTTCCCATTTTGGTGCTATAGTCAAAGTTTTGGATAGAAAAGCTGATCTTCCATACTATTTGAAAAAAACGGGGATCGGGAAACGGATTTTGCGTAGAAATAAATATAAAATTGTTTTAATGTCTGATAATAATGCATCCATATCTGAAGATGCTCATATTATTGCGGAATTTGCAAAAGAAAAAGACGTAAATCCTGAATGTTTGGATATTTTTGCATTGACTTCGTCCGAATGGGAGAGGGAAAAGATCGAGGCGATTACACTAGAAAAAGAGGGGAATCAGCATAAATATAAGTATACCTTCCATATAATTAGTGAAACTGATTTATTAGTTAGGCAGATGATCGAAAAGCATCCACCCTTTGAATGTCCCAGTCTAAATTTTAGCGAAACAGGCGTAGCAGCGCGTAATTTTAACATAATGATACTTGGCTTTGGAACTGTAGGTCAAACAGCGTTTTTGCGTCTGATAATGAACGGGCAGTTTGTTGGAAGTCGTATGCATGCAATTGTTATAGATCGGGGAATTGAGCATATAAGCGAGCATTTTCTGCATTGTTATCCTGCATTGAATCTTTGCTGCGATATAGATTTCCGAGACTTCGATGTACGGGATGCAAATTTTTTCAAGCTGTTAAATGAGATGCGTGATACAGACTATATTGTAGTGGCACTAAACGATGATGAAGAAAACAAACGTACTGCCTTGGATATACGCTTGCATTATGAACGTAAGAATGAAGTACTTCCATTCATTGCTGTTTTTGAAAGGGATGGGTCTTTGCATGAGGTAAAACAAGATGAAAAAATATTCACCTTTGGCTGTCGGGAAGGGATATACAGAGAATCAATAATAATCCGTGAAAAAACCGACCTTATGGCAAAAGCGGTGAATGATACTTACGTAAAAATGTATGGCGGGCAGCCCTGGCAGGAGCTCGATTGGTTTTTACAGGAAAGCAACCGGGCCGCAGGAGATTATATCCCCGCTATGCTCAAGTTGGCAAGGCTCAAAGAAAATGATGTGCTCAATAAAGAAGTTCTAACCGAAGACAACGAAGCCGCTGAGATCCTTGCGCAAACGGAACACCTTCGTTGGAACGCATTTCATGTGGCGATGGGGTATCTCCCTATCAGTATAGACGAAATGCGACAACGGTTTGAAATATATAAAACTGAACAAAAACCCCTGGATTTAGCCCGTAGGGACTCGAAAGCCCGATTGCAGGTATGCCTTGTTTCCTGGGATGACTTGGATAAGGTGAATAAGGCGTATCGAGATTTAGCTCAGATTGCGGACAACAATAAAGAGCAAAAGCGTGATTTTAAGGATAATGACCGCGATATTGTTAATAATATACCAAAGTTTCTGCGGACGGTTAAAGGCCAGAGATAGCAAATGACTGTAACATCAAAATTTGAAAACAAGGAAACGCCCTCTCTACCAAAGGATTATGTACCAAAATATGCTGTAAAAGGTGCGTGGGACTTCAAAAAAGAATTTATGCAAAAAAATAAAAAATCTGCCTCAGATTTACACCATCGGTTTTTTTATGATGAAAGAGGCAACGCGTGTCTGGAATTTACAGTAACACCAAAATCTGGCTATACCTTTGAAAAGCCAACATGGATTGGCTGTACTTGGAGTTATATCAGTGGTACTATTGGAAATGGAAAAGTAAAATATATTTTGTCAAAAAAGTTAGCCGATAAAGCACAATATTTCATGGATGAACGAAGAAAAGACTTAGCATTTAGAGAAGTTGAAAAAGAAATTTTACAAATTGCTAAAGATTATCAATATGATTTTCAGAGTGCTTATGGTATATCTGTAAAATATCGCAAACCTAATATTAAAAAAGCTGTTTGTGGCGGATACTCTGATGCAGTGGCAGAGAAGTTAAAAAATTATTCATTGGTGGCTAAAGTGGAAAGCTGGTCTTCAACACAAGGTAATCATGCGTGGAATGTTATTATTTTAAAAAATAAACAACGCAGACTTTATTGCGACTCAACATGGTATCAAGGAAATAAAATTGACAATGAAGGATATGTAGTTGATGTTCCTGTGCAAGATCCGGTTAATTTAACTTTTGACCTTAATGAATTTAACTGTTTAGGTGGGGCAATAGATACAGCCACCGGGAAACTATTGCAAGTTCATTTTGCCTGGGCTGACGCGAAGTGCGATGCAATCATGACTACCGATAAGGGATGAGTTCCAGCTTAATGCATTTAATCTGTTCTTTTTGTTTACCAGTGAACCCCAGAAAATGCTCGGTTATTTTATACCCTGATTTGATATATAACTCTACCGCCGCAGTATTCTCCTCAAGACAATCCAAAACTATTTTCTTATTGGGGTATGTTTGCATCAAATGATTAATGAGCTTTGCGGCGATGCCGCGCCTCCTGTTTTCTTTATCCACACATAAATTGTTAATATATAAACAGTCCCCATCAATTTTTGATAACACCTGTGCAAAATACTCATGTATTACATAATCGAAATCTGCCGCTTGATCTTTATTAATTTTATGATATTTATCAATCGCTTCCGGCAATTTGCAGCCTTTCGCAAAATAAAGCAGTAGCCCTATCGTTTTTTCGGTTTCGTTGGCAGCAAAGATGTTCTTATAAGAAAAAATAGTATCCGTGAACAACAGCTTTTTCATAACAGTCTTAAATAATGAATAATTGGAGCCGCACATTGTCGGATAAATATAATCATCAGTTTCATAAATTAACCGTATAATTCCGGTCATATCATTGGTTTTTTCTACTCTGGCAATTTCAATCACTTTGTAGCCCTTCATAGAATTGCTTTAACTTGGGGAATTTATTTATAAGGGGATTTTTGGGCAGTGGTATAAAAATCTGATGATAGATTTTTCCAAACGTCATATTATCGCATAGGTAGACAAAGCCCATTTTTTTCATAAGATTTTCAATCTCCGAGCTAAAGATGTTCATGCACCATTCTTTGAAAAAAATTCCATTTTCGGCGTATATCTCCAATTGAGCATAAAATGAATTAATTATCTGCATATAATTTTGCATAGTACGGTAATCGGGCAGTAGGGTAATAGCTAGCACGTAGCCAT
The DNA here is from genome assembly GCA_031254385.1 of Treponema sp. The sequence goes on from JAIRUO010000015.1 coordinate 12,166, forward strand.
AATAAATATCCGGAAAAACAATCATTTCACTCTTTTCGTAAGTAATATCTTTTTCTAATAGTCGCCCCTCTTTTGCCTCGTCAAACATCTGTTTGTTCAGCGCTAAAATCGACCAGTCTCCTACTATTTTGTTTTCTCCGTTTAGTAAAAATTGAAATGTCTCTGTTGAATTCTGCACAAACTTTGCCCACTGCGGGGCGTTGCCTTCGTTCTCCTCGCCAATGCCGTTACAGTTTATATAGTCATTTTCAACCAGTTGAATAGCAATTGTATCTGCATTATACCCTAGACCGACCAGTTCTTCGTATTTCACCATTCTTGTAGCGAATCTGTCGACCTTGCGATCGGCTGTTTTCGCCGTTATTGGAGTTGCGCTCGAAGTGACATTTATAGTTTGCTCTTTATCTATAAACGTTTTAATCCTGTCCGCAAGTTTGTTCATATGTACTTCTAGCGGAGGCGTTATTGCGTCAAGCCAGTGTGTCTTTCCGAGGTAATATTCTATCGCCTCATTCAACAATACATCGGATATTTTAAATGGCATAATACTAACGCCATTATTCACGCAAGAATTTATCTCGTTTAATACATGCTTGCTGCTGTTGGACTCGCGAGATAAAATTAAAACACATACCTTGCTTGCTTTTATAGCCCTGATAATGCTGACAGCATAATCATCGCCAGCTTCTGCATCGCGGTATGCAATCCAGCATTTAATTTTTTGGCTTTCCAGAATATTTACAACCGCATCGGCAATCTTCTGATCTTGGCTTGAATAGGATATAAATACATCGTGCATAGCTTATTTTATACCAAGGTCTGCCCAAAAAACAAGAGTACTAAACATGTAAATACTTTTTCCATAATGTGTTACTATTTTTATCATGAAGCGTATTCACTTACATAATCCCTTTGGCGGCCCCATATACCATGAAGAAATAGTCTCCAGTACAATGGATTTAAGCCGTATCCTGTCCACAAACGGAGAGCCTAACGGAACTGTGATAGTTGCGGATTTTCAGGAAAAAGGCCGTGGCCGCCAAAACCGCCAATGGAAGACGGAGAAGGGGCAAAACCTTATGTTTACGCTTTTTCTTAATTACGCAGATTGTATGCGAAGGGTACATACCCAAGAACTCGCTACGCGAGGGAGCCTCTGGGGCGAAACAAAGGGTATGAACCCTGAGACAAATACCTTACCTAAACAACCATACCCCGACCGCTCTGAGGCGGGGTTGGTTGATTTTTCTTCCATCCCTAAAGCCCTGACTCTGCGGACAGGGCTGGCTGTCGCTCTGGCCATTGAAGATTTTATTCCCTGTCTGTCCGGTTTTGTGGCTATCAAGTGGCCAAACGATATTATGCTTAAGTCCAAAAAAACCGCCGGCATCTTGGTCGAGACGACCATAGTTGAAAATGACAACACTAATGTTTTTATAGGCATAGGCGTTAATCTGCTGCAGCGGGAATTTCCGGAAGAGTTGCGCGGCAAGGCTGGCAGTCTGCTTACAGTCTTTACTGAAGTATTTCCTGACAGGGAAATCCCCTCGATCTTTGCCATGAATGATGCCCCCCTGCTACTTCTAGAGAGGATACTTGCCTTCCTTCATTCTGAAATAACTGCCCAAAAGAGCGCCTGGAAAACCAGACTGGAAAAAAAGCTTTACAAACGCGGAGAAGCTATTGTTTTTGCCGAAGGTGCCGCAGATTCCCAAAAACTCATCCAAGGCCAGCTTTTTGGTATAGCGGACACAGGAGAACTCCTCATAATCCCTGAGGGTGAAACAGCCCCCCTGCCTTTCGTAAATGGAGAGCTTAGGGTTTATTAGTGCCACTCTCCCTTAGTCCCCTAGTCCCCCAGTCCCTTGTAGTGTCTTTAATCCTTTGATAAAGTATACCCATGCTAGATTTACATTTTATTGCTGATAATGTGGAGGCCGTAAAGAAGAACATTGCGGACCGGTTTATGAAGGCTGATGCGGACGCGGTGGTTCGTCTTTTCAAACTGAGAGCAGAACTCACTACCAGCCTTCAGGGACTTCAGCAAAAGCGGAACGCCAATGCTGCTGCCATGAAGGGCAAGCTGGAATCAGATGCCAGGCAAAAGCTTATCGAAGAAGGGAAACTGCTTAAAGAAGCGATTGCCACGGCAGAAGCGGAACTTTCCAAAGTTGAAGCCGAGTTGGATGTCGAAGTACGGCGCATTCCCAATATGGCCCACCCGGATGCGCCCATTGGAAAAGAAGACAAAGATAATCTGGAAGTAAAGCGGGTAGGGGAGCCCAGGAAATTCGATTTTGAAGCTCAGGATCATGTAAAGTTAGGACAGGACCTGGATATCATTGACTTTGATGCCGGAACAAAGGTGTCAGGCACCAAATTTTATTTTCTTAAAAACGAAGGGGTGTTTCTGGAGCTTGGCCTTGTACGCTATGCCCTGGACCTTTTGCAGAAGAAGGGTTTTACAGCCTTTAGCACTCCCGATGTGGCCAGGGAAGAAATCCTCGAGGGCATAGGTTTTAATCCGAGGGGCGCGGAGTCAAACATCTATACCCTGGAAGGCGAGGGAACTGGTCTTGTTGGTACTGCTGAAATTACCCTGGGCGGCTATTATGCGGATACTATTCTGCCAAAGGAAAAGCTTCCTTTGCGTATGGCCGGGCTTTCCCACTGTTTCCGCCGCGAGGCCGGTGCCGCAGGACAGTTCTCCAAGGGGCTATACCGGGTGCATCAGTTTACAAAGCTTGAAATGTTCATCTACTGCCTTCCTGAAGATTCAGAGAAGCAGCATGATGAATTGCGGGCCATCGAAGAAGAAATTTTTTCCGGCCTGGATATTCCTTTTAGGGTTGTTGACACCTGCACAGGCGATCTTGGCGCGCCCGCGTTTCGCAAGTGGGATTTGGAAGCCTGGATGCCCGGAAGGGCAAGCCCCCCTGGGGCCTGCCTTTCAGGGGCAAGCCTCCCTTCCAGCAACGGCGGCGAATGGGGCGAGGTTACTTCCACTTCAAACTGTACCGATTACCAGTCGCGGCGGCTTAATGTAAAGTACAAGGACGATGACGGCAAAAATAAATTAGTCCACAGCCTCAACGGAACGGCCATAGCCGTGTCTCGCGGACTCATTGCCATACTCGAAAATTTCCAGCAGCAGGACGGCTCTGTAAAAATTCCCCCTGCGCTGGTTCCCTATTGCGGTTTTGATGTTATTAAAAAAAGGAGTTAGCATGAAACTTTGTTTCATGTAGGAGTCTGCATGAAACAAAGTTTCATGTTCGATATAACTGTGCGTGCTATTTCGTACCTTCGGTACGGGCCGCACAATGTAGGAGGTAAAATGAAAAAGATGTTTTCTGCTTTTGTCATAAGCGTAGTTTTTTGTTTGTGGTTTTCTTCCTGTGAATCTTTACAGGGTTTGTTGCAGGAGCCAAAGGTTTCTTTTAGGACAGTCGATCTTGCGGGCATCAGCTTTAACGGCGTTGATATGATTTGCCGCCTGAATGTGGAAAACCCGAATGCCTTTGACATTCCCTTCCCGGAAATTGAATGGCAGTTTTTTATTAATGATAACTTTTTTATTGGCGGTAAACTGAGCAATGACACAAAACTTAAAAGCCGCAGGACAGTTACCGTGGATGTACCTTTTAACGTTACGTACGCAGGGCTCTTCAATAGCATTGCTTCGCTCTGGGGTGCAAAGGAAGCAGGGTTCCATGTTGCCCTGGGTGTTAGGTTCCCCCTGCCTATCCTGGATCAAAAAACCTATAACCTGGATTTTAGAGGGACGATCCCCCTGCTGCAGATTCCTAAAATACAGGGCGGAGCGTTCAGCACGGGAAAGATCGATCTTAACGGAGTAGAACAGAACTGGGTATTTACCATAGATAACCCGAACGTTTTCCCCATACCGGTTCCCGATCTTAATTACAATTACACGGTAAACGGCATTCCCTTGATAAGAAGCGGCATTGTCGGCGCAGGACAAATTGCAGCGTCATCTGCAACTCCCATTACTATCAAAGTGGGAGTTCAATACGCCGATATCATTGCGCTATTGGGTTCTTTGGGAAGCGGTTCTCAACTAAGTTCCCTGATGAAGCTGGATTCCTCTTTTGCCATACCAGCTATGGCAGGCTTAACGAGCAGCTTTGAAATGCCGGCTATACTCCCTGTGTTCCATATGCCTGAAATTTCTTTCCAGGGG
>JAIRUO010000057.1 GCA_031254385.1 Treponema sp.
GGCTCGGAGGCTTTTATTTCCCAATGACGTTTGTCCTTTATTCTAGGTTAGCAGAGGTCGCAGGAAGGCCATATACCCCAACCAGGCATGAATTAACTATTAATGTTGTAGTGGTTTATTTCAATCGATGAAAAATAGCAGACTCTGTTACTATAGGGAGGAAGGGAAAACCCTGACGGGGGCTTTCGGCGTGATTAGACATAGGCCATGCCAGAGCATGCGTAAAAGAAGGCCACGTCGTACCTTCGGTACGTTGGCTGAGCCCCCGTCAGGGTTTTCCCTTCCCCTCTTAATGACGGAATTTGTTATATTTTGTCAAATGAATATTACAAAACACTAGAACTTGCCAGCTTTTCCCCAGGCGCAAATTTCGTCTCCGCTCCAGGAAAAATATGATTGGCAGGCAGTATGGACAGGACGAATTGTCTTTATGCGCTTTTCTATGCTTATGGTTTCATCGCATAAAAATTCATCAGCCAATACATTCTTTATTTTACATAAAAACACCTCGCTGCCGTTTGAAATTACAGATTGACTGACTTCCAGTTCAAATACCCAGGGGCTTACTGACAGTATAGGTACATCGAGGACACGCCCTTTTTCTGTTTCGACTGCAATATTCATTTTATCGGGGTTGTATCCTTCTATATTGCCAAAATAATCGGCAAGTGGCAGCATATCTTCGGTAACAAGATTTGCCGAGAAAACCTTTTTATCCCTAATGCGATCTTTTGTCAGTTTTTCCCCGCCTATGCAGGCCATTACACCTAACTCAGTGTCCCAATAATAGCTAAACCAGCCAAATAGTCCAAAATTGGGTTTGCCGTCTTCCCTGTATGTGCCATAAAGGAAGAGCGGCTGTGGGCAAAAGCTATTTGATATAGGGAGTGATTTTTTCATTTTGGTTAACCCCTTTTTTGTTAATAATCCCAAGAGCTCATAAAACGAAAAACTAGCGCAAAATGATGAAACGCCATTCCTTTTGAAAATGGCGTTGGAATATAATATGCATATTCAAGACCCAATCCCATAGGGTTTCCTGATCTTCTTCCAAGTCTAAATGTTATTGATGCTCCCACTATAGGATTATGTATAAATCCATATTTTACTGAATTAATATCTGTTATAAGCAATGATAAATTATAGCCTATGAATATGTTTAAATCGGCAATGCCTATCTCAAATAAACTAAATAGTCTTAATCCTGTACTAGAACCCATCTGAAAACCAAAATCATAATCATTTTTTTTGGGATCATTCTTCCCATAAGCTGATTCATTATTCCCAGTAAATAGTGAAAATAAGTACAGCCAATCCAAGCCTAATCCTGCTTCTAAGGATACTCCAAAAGAAATAATGTCAGGAACAACCGGAAAATACTTACCATAGCTCATATTAATATACCCTGATGGTAGAGGCCCCATTGTTTTAGGGATTAAGACTTTAAATGATACATCTATCAATGTTTCTTGTGAATATGAGTATTGTAATAGAGAAAATAATAAAAACAAGAATATGTATCGTTTCAATTATTACCTCGCAATAGTATATATTATAACCCTTTTTATACTTTTTGGTAAGCTTTATCTCCTCCCTAACCCCTAAATCCTAACCCCTAATCCCTAATCCGAAGCACCCTGCATGCTGAACCCGTAATAAGGGTATGCATGTCAACGCTTATGCGCCCTATGGGGCAGAAGGAATTATTATCCATGTAGAAGCTGATATACGCAGGGGCATACCGGGAATAGATATTACCGGCCTTGCGGACGGGGCAGTGAGGGAAGCCAGGGAACGAGTTAGGGCGGCATTCCGGAATTCGGGCTATGCTTTTCCATTGGACAGGATACTGATCAATTTGGCCCCTGCTGGGTTTCGCAAGGAAGGGGCAGCCCTGGATCTACCCATCGCAGTATCTGTAATGGCTGCCTCTGGGATAATCCCTGTACCAGAAAATCTGATGGTGCTAGGCGAACTGGAATTGTCGGGCCGTGTCCGGCCTGTGCGCGGGGTGCTTGCCGCCGCTGCCGCTGGACTCAACGAAGGAATCAGGGATTTTATTGTACCCCTGGAAAACGCTGGCGAGGCCGCAATTCTTGAAGGCATAAATTTCTTTCCCGCTGCTACCCTTGGTGAGGTTGTCCATGCGCTAATGGTGCGCGGGGAAAGCGGTTCCTTGCCACAGTGCGTCCAAGATTCATCGGATGATGTTGACTCGGGTTGTTCTTTTGTGGATTTTTCAGAAGTCCGTGGTCAGAGCAGATATAAACGCGCTTTGGAAATTGCGGCAGCAGGAGGGCACAATCTCCTGGTCTTTGGCCCGCCGGGAACGGGAAAAACCATGCTGGCCCGGCGTATTTCTTCCATAATGTCGCCGCTAGAACCGGAAGAGGCGGTGGAAGTTACCAGGATTCATAGCCTGGCCGGGCAGTTATCGACTCAATCAGGCGGCCTTATACGTCAGCCGCCATTCCGTTCCCCTCATCATTCCGCCAGTGCCGAAGGCATACTTGGAGGTGGCCGCCTAATAAGACCAGGGGAGATAAGCCTTGCGCACAGGGGAGTACTCTTTCTGGACGAAGCACCTGAGTTTCGCATAACGGTATTACAGGCGCTTAGGGAACCTTTAGAAGACCGCCTTATCACCATTTCCAGGGCAGAAGGCCAAGTACGGCTTCCCGCAGATTTCCAGCTTATTCTTGCAGCTAATCTTTGTCCCTGCGGTAGGCTGGGGAGCAGGGCAGGGGAGGACAGCGCCTTATGCTTCTGCAGCGCGGACGAAATTCATCGCTACTGGAGGAAGATCGGCGGGGCGCTTTTGGACAGAATAGAACTGCGGGCTATGGCTCTTCATTCAGGAAAGCAGATAAATGAACAGCCAAAAGAAGAAAGCAGCGCAACAGTCAGGACAAGGGTTTTACAGGCAGTGGAGATTCAGCGGGAGCGATTTAAGAACATCGGCCAAAGAGACACCGCTTCGGGGATACGGCGCAATGCTGGCATGGGCCCTCTTCAAATCGAATATTTTTGCCAGATGACATCCCGCGCCAAAGAAGCTCTAAACATAGCCTCAGTAAAATTAAACCTATCCGACCGCGCCTATCACGCCATACTGCGCACCGCCCGAACTATCGCCGACCTTGACGCGAAGGATACCCTTGACGCTGTTCATGTCCTGGAAGCAGTAGAACACCGCCGTCTGGGAGACGACCCTTTTGATGTTTTTTTGGGAAGTAGGGAGTAGGGAGTGGGGAACAGGGATAATTGTTAGTACGCATAGCGTATAACCGCCACGCACAAACTACTAACAACGACCCCCACTCCCCATTCCCCATTCCCCATTCCCTAACTCGGGAATAGCGTCCAACAGGGAATCTTCAATCTTACGGTTTCCGGCGGTGATGCCTAGTTTGCGGTCGGGGCGGAAGTTGCCGTGGAAGTCGCTTCCGGCTGTGAGGTAAAGGCCCAGGGATTTACCTAGTTCTTCGAGGCGCTTGCATTCGCTCACCCTTGCCGTGGGATGCCAGGCTTCAATGCCCTGCAATCCGCGGCTTTGAAGGTTTTTGATAAAACCAGGCAATCGGCCCCAGGCCACATAAAGGGACATGGGATGGGCCAGTATGGCAAGGCCGCCGGATTCTTTTATAATGGAAACGGCATGATCAAATTCAAGGCCGGGTTTTGGCACATAAAGAGTTTTTCCTTTTCCCAAATAGCGGTCAAAGGCTTGAGGTATGTTTTTCGCGATTCTGCGCTTTACCAGAAAGGCGGCAAAATGAGGGCGGCCTATGATGTGCCCCCCAGAAAAGGCTTTGATTTCATCATAAGAAGCCTTAATGCTTAACTCTTCCATCCTGTCAAGGATTTCTCTGTTGCGCTTTTCGCGGCCAAGGGTCAGCATTGCTACAGCTTCTGTAAATGCCTGGCTGATATTGGTAATTCCTAGCCCCAAAAGGTGGAATTCACCCTGTATAGCTTCCCGAGCGCCGTTTATTTCCAGCTCAATGCCGGGGATAAAGCGTATTCCTGCGCCAATAGAGGCTTCATTTGCTTCTGCCAGGCCGTTTATGGTATCATGATCTGTCAATGCCAGAGCCTTGAGCCCCCGTGCAGCCCCGGCGGCGATTAATTCAGCAGGAGTCAGGCTTCCGTCAGAGGCAGTGGAATGTGTGTGCAGATCAATCATGTTTCCTGCTTCCTATTGTAATGAGGTAAAGCATAATTGACAATTCTGCAGATTTTGCCGAAAATATAAAGATATTGCAAGGATAAAAGAGAGTGTCTGAATACAAGCTAAAAAACGGTGTCCTGATTACTGCGGGTAGGAAACCAAAAAAGGAAAGCCTGAATATTTCGGGAAAAAAAATTATATCTTCTGTTTCTTCCAAAAATGTTGAAATTGATCTCAAGGAGAAGTCTTTTATTTATCCTTCTCTTATAAATACCCATGATCACTTGCAGGGAAACTACCGACCTCCGGTAGGCCCTAAAGAAGGAAGCTTTTATCTGACCTGGCTTCCCTGGGATAATGATTTAAAGGCTTCCGATACTTTTAAGGAGCGGTCACAGCTTACCAGGGAAGACCTTTATGCCCTTTCTGGGTACAAATGCCTATTTTCCGGGGTTACTACGGTAAATGATCATTTTCCCCATAAGCTAAACAGTACCATACTTCCCACGCTTCCGATTCGGGCCATCTTGGAATACGGCATTGCCCATGAATCTACTTCTTATGATTTAAAATGGGGGGACGGCGTGGAAATAGAACATGCCAGGGCAAAGGAAAAGAAATGGCCCTTTATCACCCATTTGGCAGAAGGTTTTGATGAAGAATCCATGCAGAGCGTGGATACGATGGAAAAAATGGGGCTTTTGGACAGCCATTGCCTGTTTGTCCATTGCATAGGTTTTAGCGATGAAGATATTAAAAAAGTTGCAAAAGCGGGGGCCAGCGTTTCCTGGTGCGGTTTTTCCAATATGTTCATGTTCAATGTTACCGCAAAGGTAAGAAAAATGATGAAGGAAGGGGTCAATGTTACCATTGGCACAGATTCATCCGCCACTGGTTCGGCCAATCTTTTGGATGAAATGAAATTCGATAGGAATCTTTACCA
>JAIRUO010000120.1 GCA_031254385.1 Treponema sp.
TATACCAAGGAAACCCATTATGGCGAAATTCATAAGAATAGAAACTGAAAGGGGCGCGATTCCCACCAGCCCTGCAATCAAAGATCGGTAAGAAATTGACAGTATAATAAAAACCAAAAATAAGGAACTTAAAACAGACGAAATCTGCGACTGTACTACAAGGCGGTTCAGGGAACTTTCCACCAGCGCGGTGCCGCCAATAATGGTATTTATGTTTTCTGGGAAATTGGCATCAATGAATTCCCTGATTTCTGTAACTGCGGCTTGAGTATCTGTTTCGCCGACAGTTCTAAGCTGCACCGTTGTTTTAATGGCTGTCGGCTCCAGCGGATCATTGGCATAAGTGCTGATGTTTCCGGCCAAAAGCAGAAGGTAGCCAGAAATCATGCGCTGTAGTTCTTCGGGGCTTCGTTTTCCGTAGCGTTCAGGTATATAGGGTATTTCGTAATAAGAAGCACCTTCGTAATTGACAAGTCTTTCTATTTCCCGGACAAGGTCGTTAGCTGTCATGTTCCTGTCTCTGCCTGAACCCTGGGCCTTTGTCAGTAGATTCATAAAATCATTGACGGTTAGAGGCAGATCCGCTCCGTCATAAGCGGAAGAATCAGCATACGCGAATGAATCGTCATAACCGGAATATCCTGAATCATTAAAATCAGTATCGCCAAACCCAAAATCACCAAAACCAAAGTCCCCAAACCCGAAATCTCCTAATCCAAAATCTTTGTTGTAAAAATCAGCCTGACTTCCGAAGTCCGCGTTGTCTGAAATCCCCAAGGGGCTGGCGTTCACATTGTAAACCTGATTGATGCGTTTGATTAAATGGGTAAAGCCCAAAGTTTTTCCAGCTTCGGGAACTTTGTTTTCCAGGTACAAGTTCAAATCGTCCATGGCCTTTAGGCTAGAAGGAGAAAGAAGAATTTCTGGTGTTTCTGCCTGGGCTACCACGCTTACGATTTTTGAGCCGCCGAATTTCTCCCGGATAAAGGTATCGGATTTGGAAATATCCGTAGAGGATCGGAAATATTCCACAAAGGCATTGTCAATGGGTATTCTAAAAACCCCGTAAATTGAAGCAATGAAAATAAGACAGATAAAAACTAAAATAGTCTTTCTGTGCCGGATTACTGGCGTAAAAAATTCTGCAATACCATTAGGCGCCGCATCAGGTATTTTTTCTAAATTATCCGCTGATACTGCCGGCTTTTCCTGTATTTGCTTCTTAAACAGGCTTGGCCCACGTAGGATCAGCAAAGAAGGGATGAGAGTTACCGCTATGATATACGCGGATAATACGCCAAAACTTGAAAAGAAACCGAACTCCCTGATGGGGAGTACAGTAGTTATGCTAAAAGAGGAAAATCCGGCAAAAGTAGTCAGGAACGCAAGGAAAACAGCTTTTCCTATTCTCATAGAAAGGCGTATCACTAGGTCAAGGTGTTCTTCTGCGCTTAATTCCGGCTTTAGGCGCTGGTCTTCCATATAATGCGTAACAACGTGGATGCCGTAAGCGCTTCCTACTGCGACAAGTATTACCGGCAGTACTGTTGATATGACAGAGAGTTTTACACCAAAGATGGGCATGGCCCCTAAGCACCAGATCACAGCGATTAGTACAGTCAGGAGGGGCAGGACAACAGCGGTAACACGCCTAAACGAAAAGAACAAAATGCCTAACACTACCACTATTACCAGGGGAATAAGCAGAATCAGATCCGCCCTTACCGCCTCGTTTATTGTGGCGCTGATCACGGGAAGGCCGGTAACATAGACCTCCGCTTTCCCGGCAAACATTTCTTGAGCAATGTCCCGGATTTGAATAAAGCTGTCAATCACCTCTGGCCGCCCCGCGTCCTCTGCCGAGATTTCCAGAGGAACCAGAATCTGCGTGGCGGAAAAATCATCGGAAATCAGGGAGCGGCTATAAATATCCCAGGAAAGGATGCGCCTTTTTAGCTCGTTTATTTCTTCGGGGGTTCCGGTAAAAGTATCGTCCACCAGTTTTCTTACGATTATGGAATCCCCTTCGCCGTAAATATAATCCGATGAGATAATGGAATTGATGTTTCCGGTAATCGGAATTTCTTCGATCCTGTCAGAATATTCCCGGAGCAGATTCAGAAAATCCCTGTCAAACACGGTACTGTATTTTCGTTCCAGCCCCACCAGAACAAAAATGGAACTCCCAAAGGTTTTGTCAATGTAGGACGAGGTCATGCGGGCTTCGTCATCTTCCGGTATAAAACGTATATTGTTGTTGTCCAGCTCTGTATGCGGAAGCTGAAAGGCAAAGAAAACCGTTATTGCCGCTACAATCAGCACATTGAGCCAGGGGCGGGAAAAGAGGATTTTGAAAAAGCGGTAAGAAAATTTTTCCATGGGTATCCTTAATTTTGTGTAATTATACCCTTTTTGATAAAAAAATTATAGACGCTGGAAAATAGTTTTTACTTATGTACGTATTCACAAAGCCTTTCAATTCTATTATATTAGTAAATTAGTAGGCTATTTGTACCAAGGGAAAGAGAGTATTGTACCAAGGGAAAGAGAAATGGAAAAAAGGCATATTTACATAGATTACAACGCTACCACGCCTCTAAGGGAAGAAGTAAAAACCACTTTAATCGAATGTATGGATTTATATGGAAACGCTTCCAGCATGCACGAATCAGGCAGGAAGGCAAGGCACTGGGTAGAAGAGGCCAGGCTTAAGGTTGCCTCGCTTATAAATGCGCTGCCCGAAGAAATTGTCTTTAGCTCAGGCGGCTCGGAATCCAATAATACGGTGTTTGAGACCATGCGCGTTATAGCCTCAAATAAAGGCGCCAATAACGGCGCCAAGCCTTTTTCTGCGGACAGGAAAGAAATAATCACCACATCCATTGAACATCCCTGCGTCCTGAATACGGCGCAGTACCTTAAAGATACGGGTTTTACTGTAAGCTTTCTTCCGGTGGACGAAAACGGCAAAATAAAAATGGATGCCCTGAAAACCGCATTATCGGAAAAAACTCTATTGGTATCCGTGATGATGGCCAATAACGAAATAGGGACTATTCAGGATATTAAGGAGATTTGCGCTCTTTCCAAAAATGTCGGGGCTTTGGTTCATACTGACGCTTCCCAGGCCGCAGGGAAGATGCCTGTTGATGTCAAAGACTTGGGCGTAGATTATATGACCATATCCGGCCATAAAATATACGGTCCCAAAGGGATAGGCGCTCTTTATGTGAAACACGGCGCGCCTCTTTATCCGCTGATTCACGGTGGCCATCAGGAAGCCGGGTTCAGGGCCGGAACCCATAATAACTGGGGGATCATAGGTTTTGGAAAAGCCGCAGAATTGGCCTTGAGGGACCTTGGCGAATACGGGAAGAAAATGTCCCTTTTGCGTAAACGGCTTAGAGACGGTCTAGAGGCGAAGATTCCCAATATAAAGATTAACGGCCACCCGACTTATACGCTTCCCAATACACTTGATGTTTCGTTTCCAGGAGCGGAAGGGGAGTCCATACTTCTTCACATGGACCTTAAAGGCATAGAAGCCTCTACCGGGTCTGCCTGCGCTTCCGGGAGCCTTGAGCCTTCTCATGTGCTTATGGCAACAGGGCTTGGGCCTGAGCTGGCGCACGGTTCCATACGTTTTAGTCTGGGCTGGGGCATAAGCGAGGATGATATTGATTATATCATCAATGAACTGCCTCCCATTATTGAGAAACTCAGATCCATGTCCACGATGAAATTATAGGGGGTGAATGAAATGAACGATTGGTTATATTCAGACACGGTGAAAGATCACTTTACCAATCCCCGGAACGTGCTTACAACAGATGCGAATGATTTCCCTGCTAACGGTCGGGGCCAGACCGGAAATATCAAATGCGGCGATCAGATGCTCATGCTGCTTAAAATCGAAGACGACATTATTGTTGACGTGCGCTGGAAGACCTACGGCTGTGCCAGCGCCATTGCTTCAACTTCCATGTTATCTGAAACTATCAAGGGCATGAGCATTAAGGACGCTTACAGCATCAGGCCCGAAGACCTGGTTAAAAAACTGGGCGGCTTACCTGAGTATAAGATCCATTGCTCGGTGTTAGGCGATAAGGCCCTGAGAGCCGCAATTGACGACTACCTTTCCAGTACGGGCCGATCTGGAATGTTAAAAGAAGCGGCAACGGAAATATGCCACTGCCTTGGCATTACCGATAAGGACATAGAAAAAGCGTTCCAGCAGGGAGCCAGAACCTGGGAAGCACTCCAGCAGGCTACCAAAATAGGCACAGTCTGCGGAGGCTGCAAGGACAAAGCCATGGAATTGCTCCACGGCCTTGTCCATATCTACGGCTAAGATCAGCGCCTCTCTGAAAGATTATTAATGTTCAGCAGTACCGCCGAGCCGTCCGCCCTTTGTGTGACAATATAGTTATCAATAATCAATATGGAAGCGAAGCGATGTACTGGTATGGATGAACGCGCCTGCCGAACAAATTCAAGATTGTAGCGTGCAAGGTAGAAATTACCGTCCGTTGATGTAATGGCATAGAACTCGTTTCCTGAGGCCCAGATAAGGCTGTCCGGGTTCATCTCATCTTCTCCCTGTTTAATCAAGTCCAGCGTATTTGGATTCATTTCTACCAGCCTGACTGCGCCAACGGAGGCATCTTCGGCTATCGCAATTAGACGGTTGTTGATCGCGTTTAAGCTACGGATATTAATGCTTCGTAGAAGCGAACTGTTGATTATCGTCAAGTTATTGGAATCCAATGTGACCAAGCGGCCTAGAGAATTATTTTGAGACAAAATAGAGGCGCCAAGAAGACCTTGCATAATTGGTGGCGGTGGATCTCGGGCGATCTCTGCTTCCTGACCTCCGGCGATAGTACCCCTTAGGATGTCCCCTGCATCTTCCAGCTCTCCTAAATAACCGCCTAAATCATCATCCGGGTTCGTCCCCGATCCCGGTCCTGTCGGATCTACGGGCGGTGCCTCATTACCCGGGTCGGGTTGCACAGGCGATTGGGGTGTAGTGGGCTGTACCGGCTGCTGAGTTGGTGGTTGCACTGGCGGAGGGTTCTCTATTCTCTGCACAATTTCCTCAATCTGATCTACGATTAGCTCAGCCATGGCCGTCTTGTCTTCCTGGTCCACCTCTTCTATAACCCTGGGATCAGTAAGGGGGATTGTGCTGACTGCGTTTAAGGGGCCTGCGCTGGCCGGCCCTAGTGGAATAACCATCAGGGTCTGTCCGGGCCATTCGTCAAAACGTATGGAGAGTCCGGCTCTTTCCCTGACCAAGTTTCCCATTACCGGCCTTTTATACTTGGAATCAAAGTAGCTCATATCCCCCCGGAAAACGGCGTTATAGATGGTGACATATCGCGCAAGAAGCGCAGCGTTGGCCCTGGAATAACCATAGGCGCCTTCAAGATAACCCTGGATAATGAGCCGCAGGTACACGATATTATCCACCGCGACATCCACGCCAAGGCCAAAAATATCAGCGTCAAATTTGCCAGCGTCCGCATCGGACACAGAATGGATTACAAAGTACCTTCCGGTGGCTCCTGCCCGGGTCGCGCCATTCCTGACCTGTACGCCCAGATCGTAGCCTATGGCCCTGACATCATCAAGGGAATCGTTTCTGCCGGAACCAGGGCCTTCATAATTGATGAATTCCACAGGACCATAAGGTTCTATTTCTTCCTGGTTTACCTGGGAAAAAAGGCTTGGGCTAACGAGTAGCGCTAAAATGATAAAACAATATATGAACCGATATTTCATGATAACCTCTTGTTCGTTCTGAAATTGTTGCTGTTCTAAAGAATCAGACCTTTGAACAGATATAATTATACATCCTTTCTATTATTACAGCAAGGATTTTAGTTCGCGTTCCGCAGTATTGCGGACAGCCGAAGGCCTGTCAGAGCTGGAAAGCGCCATTAGTATACGAATCCCCGCCCATGCCAAAGGCGGGCCGGAAAAGCGGCACATAGCGCCGGTTGCGGCAGCCACGGCAATAAGGGCCTGTTCGTCCCGGAGCGGGGCAGGGGGGAAGACCGCGTTGGTAAAGGCCTGGAACGCGATGCCTTCCGGATCAGTACCGATCCTTCCCAGGGCTTCCGCAGCCGCAGCCTTAATTAAAGGATCGCTGTCCCTGGTAAAGAGGTTTGCAAGAAACGGAACGGTTTCGCTGGAGCCCATATAGCCCAAAAGCCTTACAGCCTGTGCCCTGTAGTTTACAAAAACCGGAGGCTGATACCCAGGTGCTGGATTGCCCGGCAGGGAATTGCCCTGGATTATGCCCAGAGAACTGCCGGAAACCCCCATAAGCCAGGCCGCGTATTCCTTTTCTTTTTCTCCAATTTGGCCTTCCCTTAAGGCTTGTTCTATTTCTCTTAACATGGGATTCATGGCTTCTTCACTAAAATAGTTCTGATAGCTTCTCCACTGTTCTTGACTAAGTATTCCGGTACCGTAAATTCCTTCAGGGGCAGGGCCGTACATCACCATCCTTTGAGCCCTGATCCGTTCTTCCAGCTTATATGCGTTAAGAACCCAGTTGGTGCCGCCCGAATAAAGAATGCCTTCATTGCTAAAGTTAGGAAGCGAAACAGTTCCCCTAAGCTGTATCATCCAGAGCCTGCTGCCGTCTTCTGTAAAGGCCACAGCCCCGTTTTGGGTGAGCAAATAGATGCCCCGCTCATCATAAAAGAAATCCGTTTCCAGAGCAGGGCCGGAAAAGTCGTTTGCCGAAAGATGGGTTTCCCCTGTCCAGAGCAGCCTTTGATCGTTAATAGAGACAAGGCTTACCCTGCCGTTATTGAGGAGTATTGCAGCGTTATCGTTTAATCCTGCAAGGTTGTACCCAGGGGCCGGCAGCCCAAGATCCCTTACTATTTCCCTGCTTCCGTTCTCCGTATTCAATAATTCCAATACTCCGCTGGTATAAAGAAATAGAAGGCGTTTTTCGGACAAGGGAACTATAGAGCGAGGAATTGAGTCAAGTTTTTCTGAAATTGCGCTGCCAAAGGCATCAACGCTTAAGAATTCCCCGTCTTCAAAGACCAGATAAAAGCCCCCTTCCCCGTCCTTATGGGGTTTTAGCGCGACTACTTTTTCCAGTGGCCTTGACCAAAGGCTAAATCCTGACGCGGTATAGCAGCGTATCTGATTTACAGTAAAGACAAAAAGCCTGTTATCCCAGCCTATCATAACAGGGGCAATCAGGGGTTCGCGCAAATTTATCTGCCATAGTTCCCTGCCCACCCGGTTAATGGAAAAAAGTACGCCGCTGGACTGGTTCGACGATCTGCAAACATAGGTGGTTCCTTCGCGAGAACGGGTTATATAGGGCTGGAGCCGGCCTCTGGCAGAAAAATCCCATAAGCGCCTTCCCTGCATGGTCACGGCTATAATATTTCCAGCATCGCTTACCACTATCACAGATTCAGCCTGGCTGACAGGGCTTCCAACAATCCCGCCGGTTAGGGCAAGGCGCCAGTAAGGAAGATCATTAAAAGCCAACGAACTGGCAGGGTTCGACGCATCATTCTGATTCGACTGGCTTGCTATATTCATTGCAAGGCAGAAGAGGCATATTATGAAAAACAACCCTTTTTTATTCATTTACGTTTTCTTTTTGAAAGACCGCAAGACTTTCTATATGGGCGGTCTGCGGATAAAAATCGTACAGGGTCAGCTCCTTTAATACTAACCCTGAGCCTGCTAAAACTTTGCTGTCCCTGGCAAGCGTAACAGGATCGCAGGACACATAAGCTAAGGTTTCCACCTTGACCGTAGCCAGAAACCGCAGCAGAGGCCCTGAAAGTCCAGTCCTGGGAGGATCGACAAGCAGTAAGCCCCAGGGCTTTAATGGTTTACGGCTCTTTGTCCAGGCCTCCGCTTTAAGGCCGTAAAAACGGCTGTCTTTTATGCGGACGTTTTTCCGGGCCAGATCAAGGGCAGCCATATTTTCTTCTACCAATTCAGCCTGCCTAAACCTATCCCCAAGAAACGAACTAAAAGTCCCCACACCACAGTATATATCACCAAGGGGAAGATCGGAATCACATTTTGCCGCTAAGATTTTCAAATCTTCAAGCAAAAGTTCCAGCATTTGAAAGTTACTCTGAAAGAAAACCCCCGCATCGAGACAGAGTTCTTGAGCTTCGTTTTTCCCTATATAAACGCTGCCACGGCTGTTGCCGCCTTCGGACAGAAAGAGATCCCCTTTTGAATATACGGTAAAGCGGTCTTTTTCTGGGGGCGGGACAAGTCTCGCTTTTTCTTCTTGCAAGGCAGCCCGTATCCCAGGGTCGGCAACCGGGCAGTCCGAAAGAGGGATGATTTTCTTTCCGTTCTTCTCTCTGAATCCGGGTATTTTTCTGTTTTCAGGGAGGCAATGGAACTGTACCCTGTTCCGGTATTCCCAGGGGTTAATAGAAGCAACAATTCGGATTTTCGGGACAGCTAAAGAGCCGGTTCTACCAAAGGCCTCCTTTAATATGCTTTCTTTGGCCTCAAGCTGGGCTTTATAGTCCAAATGCTGGAAATTGCAGCCTCCGCAGACCCTGTACAAGGGGCAAAGCGGCTCAATCCTCTGCGGAGAAGGCTCCAAAAGCTCCAAAACTTCAGCTTTTGCCCAGCCTTTTTGTTCTTCAGTAATGCGGAGTTTGACTAATTCGCCTGGAGCGGTAAATTCCGCAAAAATACAGCGGCCATCCTGTCTGGTTAGACCTGCTCCAGTTGCTGTAATTGTCTCTATTCGATAGGCAGCAATATCACCCTTAGCCATGAATAATTCACTATAACATTATTGCAAGAAAGAGTTACAGAGAGTAAAATAGGGTTATGAAATGGATACCAATGGATGATGGGGTCAAGCTTTACCTGAATCAATGGCCTACCGAAACTAGTTCTGACAAAGAGTTCCGCCCACGGGCAGTGGTGCATATAGTTCATGGAATGGCGGAACATTCACAAAGGTATGAATGGGTTGCCCAAAAACTTAATTCTGAGGGAATTGAAGTCTGGGCAGCGGATCAGAGGGGCCACGGCAAGACCGCAGATCCGGCTGTAAATGATCCGGGAAAGGGCGGACTTTTAGGCCACTGTTATGACGGGGACGGGTTTGCCCGTGTAACTGCGGACATTGACGCAATAAACCGCCTTATCAGAAAGGAAAGGCCGGGGTTACCTCTTTTTATTTTGGGCCATTCCTGGGGTTCTTTTATAACCCAGAATTATATTGAGACCTACGGCGGCCTCTTTCCAGGGGTTCCAGAACCGATCAGGCTTTCTGGCTGTATTTTATCTGGCACCAGAGGGCCAGGCGATTTTGTTGAAAAACTGGGAAGGCCGGTTGCCAACTTTATTGCTTTTATTAAGGGCGGCCGCAAGGGCTCCAAATTTATCCGGGGCATGGCGGACGGCCCCTATAACAAGCCCTTCCGCCCCAACCGTACCGGCGCTGACTGGCTGTCCCGTGATAATAATATAGTTGACATCTGTATAAAAGATCCGCTTTGCGGAAAATTATGCTCATCAGGGTTCTACAGGGATTTGGTCAACGGGCTTAAGAGAATTCATCAAAAAGAGGCCCTTGAAAGAATACCAAAGGATCTTCCCATATATATGTTTTCGGGCAGCGCCGATCCCGTTGGAGGAATGGGAGAAAGCCCCACAGCCCTGGTAAACATCTACCGTTCTATGGGAATCCGGGATTTGGATTTTATTCTCTATCCTGACGCTCGCCACGAGACCTTGAATGAAACTAACCGCGAAGAAGTGGTGGGGAACCT
>JAIRUO010000164.1 GCA_031254385.1 Treponema sp.
CCTTTTCTGTTTACCGTAACTGCTTTTTGCGCTACACTGTGTAGAAATTTTCCAATCAACACTGCTTGATGCAGTGCATAAATGAGTGGGGGCGCTGGTTGTTGTTCCCCATCAGCCGCTGATTGTTAATGTTTTTCGCATACAGGGACATTTGGTTTGCTTTTTAACAACTGGTTCACCCGCGGTGCTCTAGCCAACCTAAAGGTTGGCTGCCGTTACTGTTGGCGGTGGAATTTATTGGCACCGGAACCGGTCAACGTCATTCATCTACGCCCCTTGTCGCGCACTGCTCAGGCTAAAGCCTTCGCGCCTTTTCTGTTTACCGCAACTGCTTTTTGCGCTACACTGTGTAGAAATTTTCCAATCAACACTGCTTGATGCAGTGCATAAATGAGTGGGGGCGCTGGTTGTTGTTCCCCATCAGCCGCACTTCATTCTTCGTTTATACACTAAAAATATTTGTTGGTTTTAACAAGTAATTTACCTATGGCATGCAATCTACGCCGAAAAACGCCCATGACCATTATACTCTTTTAAACACCTAAATTTTTCCGTTTATTTTCTCGTTCTTTTCTCCTTGAAATAGTGCTGGTTATAAATGCAATAATAATTGGAGCTAATGCAGTGAATACCGCAGCTATGGCAGGACCGTCTTTTCCTAAGAAAAATAGAATTGCAGCCAGTACTAAGATTAATGTAGTAATAATGAAGGAATTCCGCTGAGCTTTGGTTGCCCGTTTATTATCTTCCTGAATTACCAGTTTCTCAAGTTCCATGCGGTGATTTGTTTGATTTATAAAATTATCAAAAAGTAGTTTTGTAGCTCCGGGATATAAAACTTCGTATTTTTCCAGCTCTGTGGGCGGCGGCAATGGACTTTTCCTAAATGCTGCCAATATGCTGAATTCAACATCAGGAGGTTGATCCTCTTGTGTTATTAATCGGCGGTTTTTTTTGCTTCGAGTTGACATAAAGTATTACTATAGGCTTTATAGAAATCCTCATAAATAACCAACAAATCAGTAGCGATAGCTATCTTATCAGCCTCCTCGCCATTTGCAGAGTAATTATAAGAATTCATCGAACCAAAAAAATCTAAGTTGCGACCTATACCTTCTATAACAGAAGGTCTGGCATATAAAAAGTCCGTCATGCCTTTAATATAGTTCATTTCGAGAAATTATTCAACCTCTTGTTTGTGTAAATCCTATTTTTCCAGTCACTTTTTAAGTCAGTGTTCCTTAATCCGGTAAATTCCTTTCTCTTCTGCTACTAGAGATTCCTTTACCAGCTTGTCTAAAACACGGTACAGTTTTTCCTCACTTAACCCGCAAGATAATTTTAATTCCTCGGCGTTGCTTGAGCCAATAGAAGCCAAAACTTTTATCACTTTGCCTCTGGCCTGCCTGAAGGAGCCGATAAACGGGCTTTGCTTTGCGTAGTGGGCGCTGCGACGGCCTGGGTTCGCCGTGAGTTTTTTCAGGGATGCGCCATAGTCCATCAGAGCGTAGTACCAAGTTCTGGGATCTTTTCTGTATAATGCCTTTTTAAGAATCGGAAAAATTTCGCTGTCTTTTACTCCGTCTTTGTCGGGAAAAAAGCAGTGGATTATTGTCGAACGGATGTTGGTCTCAATAAAAACAGAGGGGACATTGTAGGCAAAGCAGACTATGGCCCCGGCTATGTAGGGGCCTACGCCGGATAGCAGGCGCAGGGCATCGGGACTTTCAGGTACCTTACCGTTGTATTTTGAGGTAATGACGGCGGCGCTGTTTTTCAGGTAATAACAGCGGCGGTTATAGCCAAGGCCTGACCAGTGACGGAGGGCTTCTTCCATTGAAGCCTCCGCAAGCGCTCTGGGACTGGGCCACAGTCGCATCCAGTTTTCCCAATAGGGAATAACACGCTCTGTCTGCGTTTGTTGCAGCATAAACTCCGAAACCATTACTCCCCAGGGATTAGCACCCCGCCAGGGGAAATTCCTTCCTGCCTCGCCATAATAAGAAAGAATTATTTTTTGAAATTCCTTAATTTTCATTATTGAATTTTTTCAGCACTGGCAATGATCCTGTTGGCTATTGCATCCGGACTTATATCTTCTGTATCAATAATCAAATCGGCAAATTGGTAGTCTCTGTTATTAATCCTGTATATACGAACGTAACGTGCGTTATCCTGACGATCCCGTTCGGCGGTAAAGGCCGCTACCTCATCAAGATTTCCGCCTTCCCTCTTTACAATCCGTTGGGCTCTTGTTTCCGGGCTTGCCATAAGGTACACTTTTATATCCGCTTCTTCCAGCATCCAAATCGCAAGACGCGAACCAAGTACACAGCCACCGCTCTCGCGGGCAAGCTGTACCTGACGGGAATCAACTTCTTTATCCCACGAATCATCTTTGGCGGCCTTGTCAAGCACTTCTTCAAGACTAAGGCCCTTCTCTTTCGCCAGGGAACGAAAGGTAAAATTAATAAACTGCAACCCCAGACGATCCGCTACAATTTTACTGATAGTTGTATTTCCGCAGCCTGAGTTCCCCGATACGGCGATTTTTAAACCCTCTTTCATCTGCCCCCCTTATTCAACATTTCGCAACTGCTCTCTTATATTCTCAAGCGCCTCTTTCATCTCAACTACAGCGCTGCTTACCTCCAGAATTGCGCTTTTTGAACCAATGGTATTAATTTCACGATTAATTTCCTGACAGAGAAAGTCTAGCTTTTTTCCGGGAGCCTGGTTTTTATTCGCCTCAGCTCTGAATTCGGCAAGATGGGAAGAGAGCCTGGAAATTTCTTCGGAGATAGTGTACTTCATAAGCAGTATGGCAGTTTCAGCGAGTATACGGTTTTCATCAATAACACTGCCCACAACGCCGCCTCCGGTTAGTTCCATAAAACGATTTTTTATATTTTCTTTAATGGTTTTTTCAAGTTCGGGGGCATAAGCCGCAACGGCTTTCAGGGAAGATTCTATTAGGGTTATTGAATTGAGAATATCTTCCTCTGTGTGTTTTCCCTCCCTGATACGTTCAGCCTGAAACAAACCAAGAGCTTCCCTTAAAACCGGTTCAATTATGGCCCAGGAGCGTTCATCGTTCCGTTCTTTTTCTACATCAAAAACTCCTTCCATTCCTATTAAAAGTGGTACGCTTAACGCTGCGTCTATGCCAAGTTCCGATGCAAGACCGGAAATAGCCTTCATATATGCGGCAGCGGCACTGGTATTTACCGTGACGCTTAACGGAGTATTTGTTTCCCTTACCCTTATAAAAACTTCAACCTTTCCCCTGTTACAGTAACCACTTGTAAGCTCACGTACCTTTGGTTCCATATACGATAACCATGGGGGAAGAAACACCTGGAGTTCAAAAAATCTGTTATTGTAACCTTTTATCTCCACCGAAACTGAAACATCCTCTCCTGCTTGTTCCCGGTAGGCAAAACCAGTCATGCTTATCATTATAATGCCCCTTCACAGATGCGGTAGTATTCAAAGAGTTTTGATCCAAGGGGCCAGTTATTGCCCGCACCCAAAGTAAGAAAAAGATCGCCAGGCTTTAGGAGTTTCTTTAACGGCTCAAAAGCGTCCATAGGTTCATCAATATAATAAACTTCGCATGTCTTTCTGTCCCGAATCTCCTGAACTTTCTCGTAAATAGTTTCTCCGCTAATGATCCCGTTAAAGCTTTCTCTCGCCGATGCGTATATTTTATGAAGAAAAAGCACATCGGCGGCGGCAAGGGATTGGGCAAATTCATCCAACAGCGCGGCAGTTCTGGTAAAGGTATGGGACATAAAACTCACTACGAGCCGTCTTGTGGGGTAAAAGCCCCTCAAGCCTTCCAGAGTTGTTTTAATTGCTGTAGGGTGATGCCCGTAATCATCCATAAAAACGATCCCGCCCGCGTTTCCGACAATTTCCGCCCTCCGTTTGGATCCCCTGAATTCCTCAAGAGCCTGTACGGCGGCAAGTTGTCTTTCTTTACTCCAATTATCGGCAAATTCCCTCTTTGACAGAACCGAAGCCAGTGCAATTGCTGCGGCGGCATTCAATGTCTGGTGACGCCCAGGAACACGAAGGCACAGTTCTTCGGGAAAGGCTGCTATATTGAACATCAATTTATCATTTTCAGGGCGGTATGATTCAAGGCGGAAATCGCCGGACGCGGTATAGCCGTAGGGAATCAATACAACACCCCTGTTTTCAGTTTCGATGATGCGGGCAACTTCAGCCGCACCGGGATCATCGGCGCAGTAAATCAACTCACCACCGGGAGGGAGCAGACGACAGTATTCAACAAAGGCATCACGGATTGAATCGTATGTCGGAAAGAAGTCCTGGTGATCGCTTTCAACTGCGGTTAAAACTACACGCCGGGGCTTAAATGCAAGAAAATGCTTGCGGTACTCGCAGGTTTCTGCGATAAAATATTTATCCCCCAGCGCCAGAGTTGACCTCCCGTTAAAATTGGTCACGGCGCTACCAACAAGAATTTGCGCCGGAATTCCCAGGGCGCGCATCAGGCAGCCGCACATTGCGGTGGTTGTAGTTTTGCCGTGAACACCGGCTATACCGGTGGAATCATAAGCAGAAGAAAACGCACCAAGGGCATGGGAGTATGACATAATGGGGATAGACCTTCGTCTGGCCTCTGCAAGTTCAGCATTATTTTCCTCGCTGTAGGCGGCAGAATGGATCACCAAATCTATATCATCTGTTATATGGGCCGGATCAAACGATTCATAAAAAGGGATTTGCAAATCTTTCAAGATCGCATCAGTATAGAAAACTTCGGGTATATCGGAACCGGTGGCCTTTATCCCCATATTGTGCATTAATTCCGCAAGGGCGCAAACTCCGGTTCCCTTGATGCCAACAAAGAACACCGAAGCGTCCTGACGCATAGTCTGGCGGAAAATCTCCGGAAAAGGCTTAAACGAACCCATGCTTAATTTTTACATTGAAATTCAGGGGAATTCAAGCGGAGCTATGCGATATTCCCTTGATTCGCCGCTCTGCGGATCAACAAAAACAAGTCCGTTTGCCCGCAGGGCCAGAAAGCCATTGTCTGGGTTTGTTCCGTACAGCGGATCATTCAAAACCGGGCAGCCTATCCATGCAAGGTGGCAGCGTACCTGATGCCGAAAACCGCACCGTAGCCTTACTGTAAAGGCATAGTGGTCGGGAGCGGGTTGAGAGAAAGCGACTATTTCTGTGCGGTATACCTGCGAATTTTTATCGAGGACAACGGGGCGAACTTGTTTTCTGCCAGGGCCAAAAGGACGGAAATAACTCTCTATTGCAAAGCCATCCTTTACAGAGGAAATGGTAAAGGGCGGAGGAGGAAAAGAGGAATGGGGAGTGGAACCTGAGGCATCAATGGGATTGGCCTTTTGGCAAATTGCGCTGTACCCTTTGATGAAATTTCCTTCTTCCTGCTGCACTAACAAATGGCTAAACGACTGTTGATTTTTTGCGAAAAGCACGAGACCCTGGGTTTCATAGTCCAATCGGTGCAACAAGCCCCCTTCCCCATCCTTTCTGCCCGATAGTTTCATGATCGATGGGAAGATCGCCGCGTACCAATCAAGAAGGGTATCGCTGGGCCGACCCTGCAACGGAGCGCAATGCATACGAGGCGGCTTAAAAACCACCGCAAAGTCTTCAGTCTCATCAAGAATAGTTGGTAATTGATAGAATAATACCTTGTTCCCCATTCCTCATTCCTCATTCCCTACTCCCCAATTCCCTAATCATTTCAGTAAAGCGTTCCGGCACCGGTGCTTTAAAAGTCCGTTCACTCTGCTCTTCAGGCAGGGTGATTGAAAGGCTTCTGGAGTGGAGCATCAGGGTTGCCTTTGGGAAAACCGGATCTGCAAAACCGTACAGGGGATCACCGGCAATCGGACAGCCGAGGTAGCGAAGATGCACACGAAGCTGGTGCGTCCGCCCTGTTTTTGGCCGAAGCAGAAGGAGCGAATATCCCTGATTTTGAACGGTACCAGGCCGCCAGGTTTTT
>JAIRUO010000182.1 GCA_031254385.1 Treponema sp.
ACTCCCCAGCGCCGGAAAAGCGCACCACCCAAAAGCGCGTCATAGGATTCTACCGCGTCATCCAGGGTCTGGTCTCCTAGCCCCAGATTCTGCATAAAGCGCAGTTCCTCAAGGTAGCGAGCAGGATAGCCCTGGAGCCGCAGAAGATCGGCGTATTCCCTTCTGTCCCTGGCATAAGGGTTCAGCCTAAGCCCCCTGCGGTATTCAAAGAGGGCCTGCTCGACAAGGTTGCGGGCGCGGAAATCCCTGGCCCGGTTAAAATGCCAGGAAGCCAGTTGGACGCGCCGGGTATCTTCCACCCTGGTTCCGGAAATTAGCAGATCTTCTAAAGCAAAACGTATGAATTCATCTTCCGGCGCAATGGCAATTGCAGTAGTTAAAACGGTAATGGCTTCGGTGCTACGGCCCATCCTGATAAACGACATTCCCTTAAGATACCAAGCGCCAGCGTCCTGCCGGTTTTTGGCAATCAGCTCATCGGCAAGGCGCGAGGCTTCGTCATAACGGCCCGAGCGGTAACGGAGAGAAGCCAAAAGGGACTGGGCCGGAATAAAAGAAGGCC
Source organism: Treponema sp. (assembly GCA_031254385.1). The sequence continues at coordinate 563 of JAIRUO010000182.1, forward strand.
GGTAATAAAGGGCTCGCTCCACATAAGTGGAAGCCTCCTGTATACGGCCTTCGCGTGAAGCAAGATATGCGGCGTAGTAATACACCCTATAATCGCCTGAATGCTGAAGCAGGGCCCGCTCAATATACGAGGTTGCCCCCTGCGTGTCACCCATGGAACCCAAAACCAGGGCCATTGAAACAAGAAGCCTCCGGTCATCAGGATAGCGCCTAAAAGCGTCTCTATAGCGCGTAACGGCATCCCCTGCCCTGCCTCTGGCAATGTCCAATTCCGCAGCGGCAAAGAGAGCATCTCTATTATAGGGTTCGCGGGCAAGAACGTCATTTATGATGAGCGAGGCATCGTCCAGCCGACCCAGGGCAATAAGCGTAAAAGCCTCCAGGTTTGCAAGATCCATGCTCCCCCTGGCCAGAGTACGGGCCCGGCGTACCCATGAAAGGGCCTCGTCAAATTCCCCAAGTTCGTAATAACACTCCGCCAGGGCCGCTGTTCCTTCCGCATGAGCCGGGTTAAGCCTTAGACATTCGATCAATGATTCCGCTGCACTGTACCAGTCTTCGGCAACCATGAAAGCCCTGCCCCGCTCGTACCAATAGGACGGGTTTGTACTTTGGGCTGTCAAAACCGGAACTACAGAAATGAATAATACGGCACATACTGCCGCAAAAAGAATCTTATTCATTTTTCCCCTCCCCTAAAGCTCCCTTACGGCTGGGCCGCATCCTTGTTAAGGATAACCTTAACCATATTTATTTTTCGGCCATCCATGTCCTGAACTATAAATTCTAGATTGTGCCAGACAGCCTTTTCGTATCTTACAGGAATTTTCCCCAGCAAATCAAAAACAAATCCGCCCAAGGTGTCAAAATCCTCCACTGGCAGATCGATGCATATATGTTCCGACAGATCCTCAAGGTTTATCCTGGCATCGCAGAGCCAGGAACCTTCTTCAAGATCCTGAATGTCTTCTTTTTCATTATCGAACTCATCCTGTATGTCCCCAATGATTTCTTCAATAATATTTTCCATGCAGACTATGCCGGATACACCGCCGTATTCATCAATTGCCACAGCGATATGAACTTTACGCCGCCTTAGCTCGCGGAGGAGTTCATCAATATGCTTTGACTCCGGGACAAAGAAGGCTTTGCGAAGAAGCGCGTGTATATCAAAGGGCTCGTTGCGTACCATGCTCTTTAGTACGTCTTTGGCATTAAGTATGCCGATTATCTTGTCTGTGGTTTCCTCATACACGGGGAAGCGGGTATGGCCGCTCTCGATTATGCGCTCCAGCAGATCCTCTTTGGAAGAAGCAGCGGAAATAAAAACCGTGTCAACACGCGGAACCATTACTTCCTTTACCGTGGTTTCGGATAATTCCACCACTCCCTGGATCATTTCCTGCTGCTCTGTTTCAAGGGAATTATAGGTCTTTTTATCCATATCCATTCCAGCCTTTTTGAAGAAAGACTTTAGAAATTGGTTTGCGTTCATATTATCCTATCTCCGGCAAGCGAAGCCAATACTTTTTCCTGTAATTGCAGCATTGGTTCGTCCGCCTTATTGGTCTTATGATCCATTCCGCTCAAATGAAGAATCCCATGAACAAGGAGCCGTCTCAGTTCCTCGTCCGGTTGAACCTTAAAATATTTGGCGTTTTCGTCCAGTGTTTCCAGGGATATGACTATGTCCCCGCTTAGGTAACGTCCACGTTCTGTTTCACCTAACGCAAAAGAAAGCACATCAGTCGCTTCGTCCTTGTTTCTGTAGCGATTATTCAACTGCCTTATGCAGTTGTTTCCGCAAAAAAGAACCGAAAGATCCCATCTGTCCTTTTCCAAAAATTTAAGAGCCTTTAGCACATACGTTTTTGCTCTCTTTTCCCATAAAGGCAGAGGAATCTCTTCCGCGTTAAAATTTACCCTGTTCATTGGCTGGCCTCTGTATTGCCGATATTTTCGATTTTAGGATATTCAATCCGGGAATGATAATATGCTGTCAGTACGCCTACAAAGGCTTTTTTGATTTTTTCTAAATCACGAAAAGTCAGTTCAGATCTGGACAACTGTTCGTGCTCGACCTTAGCTGCAAACAATTCCTGTATAAATTTTTCCATTTTTGCAGGAGTGGGTTTATCCATGCTTCTGACTGCGGCCTCGGCAACATCTGCCAGCATTACTACCGCACTTTCACGTGAACGGGGAGGATTACCCGTATAGCTATAATCTTCCACATTCACAGCGGCCTTTTTTACGTCAGTATCTTCCTGTTTAAGGGCCTTGCTGTAAAACCAGGTTATTATTGAATTGCCGTGATGTTCGGCTACAATATCGATCACTTCTCTGGGCAGTCCCAACTGCCGCGCTTTTTCCACTCCCAATTTAACATGGCTACGTATGACTGTAGCAGAAAGCTTGGGGTCCATTGCATCATGCGGGTTATATTCACTCTGATTTTCCACAAAATACATGGGGTTTTCCATTTTTCCTATATCATGATAGTAAGCTCCAACCCTGGCCAGAGCAGCGTTTGCCTTTATATCCTGGCACGCAGATTCCGCAAGGTTAGCCACCATGATGGAATGGCTGTAGGTTCCGGGCGCAACAGTAAAGCGGCGGCGCAAAACTGGAGAGTTAAGATCAGAAAGCTCTACCAGCCTGAATGAGGTTGCGGCGTTAAGCGCATGTTCCAGCGGCGGCAGAAAACCCAGCACCAGCATCCCTGAGGCAATACCGTTAAAGGCAGCCCAAAAGAGCAGCGCCGGATACGATCCGGCATCGGCGTAAAAGCCTAAGAGCAAGGCGAACATGGCGGCGCAATTTACGCCTGCAATAAAAAGACCTGCCTTAACCAGGTCCATGCGTTTTTCCGTATTTTGAACCACAAATGATGCGGCAGCGCCGGAAACCAGGGCAAAAATAAAAGAAGGCATATCATAAGCATCGCCAAGAAAAGCGGCTAACGGAAGCGTAAATGCCAATAGCAGTGCAAGCCTGGGGTGAATTAAAATTGCGGGTAGCATTACTATAAGGGCCGAAGGAATTATAAGGGAAACAGGAAGTATGGTATCCTGGAAAAAATTCCGGGCCAGCACCGCGCCTGTTATATACAAAACAGAAAGTATGCAGACTAAATAGCTTTCTGAATCTCTAAGGTTCCGGTCAATTATACGCTTTCCGCAGAAAAAGAGCAAAAATATAAACAAGAGGAGTAGGCGCAATGCGCGTGAAATTATGCTGCGCATATCATTGCTCCTCAATCTGGTAAGGATTTCCAGTTCTATCATTTCCTCTTTGGTAATAATAAAACCTTTCCGTATTATCCTCTGCCCCTGCTCAATGATCTTAAGTACCGGATCCGTATTGGCGCTAACCTGAGCCACGCGCTGGGCGGTCTCATCAGGAGAGTAAAAAACATTGCTTATTATAAAAGAGTCCAGTATACGGATTACGGGCATATAAAATTCCAGAGCTGCTGAAACTGCGTTCATCCAATTATCTATTGCTTGCGGAAGCTGCTCCTGGGTAACAATACTGCCTATAGGAATGCGCTCCCGCTCAATGCGGCTGCCTGAACTGCGTATCAGTTCAACCAGCTCGGGATTAAGCAGTTCCAGTCCAGCGCCCTGGGGCATGGAAAAAACTCCGTTTCCCATAATACCGTCCAGAACCATAGCAGCCTGATCCAGAAACTCCTGCCGCTCCTGACTATTATAAAGATATTCCAGAATATCAGCGGAAAAGTAACCGGGAAACCCTGCCTGAATCGCGCTGATAAATTCTTCTTGCGTAGCACTTTCCTGATCATTTACCAATGCGCAAAATTGATTCCAGTTGTTTTTTGCTTCTTCGGTTATTTGCGTAGAATAATTAAAGACCGCCGGAACCGTACGTTCCTGGGCTTCCCGCTTTATTCGGGTTGCTTCAACATCTTCATAACTGACCGGATAATCCGCAATCACATCCCGCTCCGCAACTCTGCCCACTTCAAATTCATCATAATTTATACTGTCGCTGCCAGAGTTCATATATCCTAGTACTATGGCAAGTGAAACAACAAAAGCTCCAAGAGCAGCAAGGAAGGGTCCTGATCGGAGAGTATCGTGTATCAATACTCTTAGGCGGATTAAAAGCTCCTGGTATTTATTTTTTTTCATTGTCATCGTAGGCTTGTATTATTTTTTTGATAAGGGGATTGCGGACAACGTCATCAGTATGCAGCCAGGAAAAACACAGTCCCTCCACAGAAGCGAGGACAGACAGGGCGTGCAAAAGCCCTGAATCCTGCCGCTTGGGAAGATCCACCTGGGTAACATCCCCTGTAATGACCGCCCTTGCGCCTTCTCCAATCCGGGTCAAGAACATCTTCATCTGTTCCTTGGTGGTATTCTGGGCCTCATCCAGAATTACCACACATTCGTTAAGGCTCCTCCCCCGCATATACGCAAGGGGGGCAATTTCGATTAATCTGGATTCTTCCATTCTATGTATCACATCATAAGGAATAAGGGATTCCATAGCGTCATATAAGGGCCGCAGATAAGGATTTATTTTTTGAATTAGGTCTCCGGGCAGGAACCCGAGGCTTTCCCCTGCTTCCACTACCGGGCGGGTAAGCACCAGTTTCCGCATCTTTTTGGACAAAACCAGCCGCAAGGCTTCTGCAATAGCCAAAAAAGTCTTGCCTGTTCCGGCAGGGCCTATACAAAAGGCAATATCATGAGACCTCATATCCTTTATATAGGAAACCTGATTCTTGCTCCTGGGATATATACGCCTGAATCCACTAGGAATCTGGATAATCCCTTCTTCTGCGGTTTCGGCACCTCCTGTAAGGGAGCGCACGTATTCGGGAGAGGGAATTTCCCCTTCCCGGACCAGGGTAATTAAGTTATCCATTACCTTTTTAAAGCGGCGCACTCCATCGCCGTTGGCCCCTTCCAGCCGGATTTCATTACCCCTGGCGGCAATACGGCCTCCAAGAGACCCTTCGATAACCTTTAGGTTTCCGTCATTCGCGCCGCAGACCCCGGATAAAATATCCCGGTTATCCAGGACTATGGTAAAACTATCGTCCAAATATGCTCCTGTTTAGTAGATTATAGTAGATTTAGTCTATGGGTATCAATATCACGTCCAT
>JAIRUO010000191.1 GCA_031254385.1 Treponema sp.
CTTACCAAATTCGACAGCGACACCCGTGGCGGCGCGGCTCTTTCGCTCAAGACCATTACGGGCAAGCCCCTTAAATTCATAGGCGTTGGCGAAAAGCCCGAAGACTTTGAGCCCTTCCACCCTGACCGGGCCGCGGGCCGTATCCTTGGCATGGGCGATGTAGTCAGCCTTGTGGAAAAAGCCCAGGAAGTAGTTGACCAAAAAGAGGCGCTTGAGCTTCAGAAAAAAATGGAAAAGGAAACCCTTACCCTGGAGGACTGGCTCAACCAGATCCGTGCGGTTAAAAAGATGGGTTCCCTCAAGTCCATGCTGAACATGATCCCCGGCCTTGCTGGCCAGATTAGCGAAGACGACATCAATAAAGAAGAAATGAAAGTTCAGGAAGCCATTCTTTCATCAATGACAAAAAAAGAAATGAGAAACCATCTAATGATAGGCCCTTCCAGGCGCGCGCGCATTGCCCGCGGCTCCGGCACTTCTGTTGCGGAAGTCGCAAGGCTACTCAAGAAGTTTGAGAAGATGCGATCCATGATGAAGAAGATGGCAAAGATGGGAAAGAACCCCCAGGCAGCCCAGCAAATGTTTGGTAATATGGGCAGGGGATTTTAGGGCGGATTCAAAAAATACGCCGACCGACAAGCTGTCTTGTACATACAACTAAGACAATCGCTAATACGAATCCCCACAGGAACCAAGTTTAAGTCTTTTACATTCCGACCAAAGTCTTCAATCTGTTTCTCCGCAGCTTCCAGAAATGGCGCATAATCCTCCCTGGAAAGTGTTTTGGTATTCCTCCCGCTTTGAGTGCCTACCACGGCTTTAATCCTTCTACCGTTGATGCTGTAAAAATAAGCACCGTTAATTTCTGGGCTGTGCTCCCCTGTTTTGATCTTTTCTTCATACAGTTTCGTGTAAAGCGGTATTTGGAATTCAGAAAGGGGCGTTTCTTGCAATTTATCAGGCGTAATCTGTTCGGGCAGATAGCTTGTTTTATAGTCAATGATAACCGGGTCTCCGTCAGGAGAAATTGATACCCTGTCAATGATGCCTCGTATCAAAAGATCCCCGGTATTCAAAGAAACCGGAAGTTCCAGTTCCTCAATGCTGTAGCCGTCAAAATTTCGAGCTTCCAGTTCCAAAAGGCAGCCTATCTTTTTTGACATACCAATCGCCTGCGAAGAAACAAGGGGCTCCGCCAAAGGGCCTTTGAACGCAGGGTGTTCCTTTATCGCTGCCCTGGTAATCTCAATGGCCCAGCGTTTATATAAATCAAGAAACAGCGAATTAAAAACCTTATGCTCTTCTTTGATTCTGGCAAAAACGGTTTCCAGGATCGTGTGGTAGAGTATGCCCAAAGCTGTATCGTCCAAAAGTGACGCTTCCAGAGAAAATTCTTCTGCCTTGAATACCCTTTGATAAAGCCATTTTATGGAGCAATCATAAAAGACGTTAAGGTCGGTGGTTGGAGAAACGGTTAAGTACCCATCCCTTGCAGGAATTGCGTCTTTAAGAATTTGCCGTACTGGATTATCTTCTGGCACAGGACTTTCAAAAAAAGAAAAAGCATCGCCCTTGCTGGCGAGCGTCTCTTTCCATTGAAAAAACGAATTTTTCTGCAGGGGGTAGATTTGATTCAAGGTTGCGGCGTCACTGTGCAATTCCTTCCAAAATTTGCGCTCGTTTCTGTATGGATCATTGGGACAAGGCTGGGGTTCCAGAATTTTACCATTGGCAAAAAAACTGTGGGGAATGGCCCAGCCAGAAAAACTCTGTTCAGAAGCGCTTATGCGGGTATGGCATTTATACCCGACATCGGTATCTTGGCCAGTATTGCTGAGGACAAAAAAAGCGCCAGTAGCGTCTGTGTCTTCCAGGCCCAACAGTTTTCGCTTATCCTGACGCAGGAATCTCATGGGCTGGTAGAGTACGGTAGCCGCGCTCTGCGAAGCGTTTAGCACAAAGTGGCAGCTAAACGGAGAGGCCACCGCTACGCGCCATTTGAAAATATTTACCCCTGGTGTTTGATTTGCCTTTACATACTCTTTTTCCGTAAGGCAGGAAAGAAAGAATCCAAATGGGGAAGCAGGCATCAGATCAGGATCGCCAAACTTTTCTTCCAGTTCAATGAGCGCATTTAGTTCTTCAATACAGCGGCTTAATACCGCATCGTCTTCTTCAGAAATAGTTTCCACGTCCAGAAGGCCGCTGGCTTCTCCGCCCCTAAACGCAAAATAATATTTTCGTATATCCTTAAAGCTCTTTGATCCAGCAAGGGCAAGTATCTTTCTCTTTAAATCGCCGTAATAGGTTTTTAGATCGCCTTCATTGCCCTTATGCCGGATTTCCTTAAAAGCTTCTTCCCAAATGTCCTTGATCTCGCCGTTTTGAACATAGCCGGAAACGCAGTTGTAGTTGATGCCAAAGCGGATTAAATCCTTGTTTTTTTCCCTGTCTCGCCAGGGAATGTGATCATTCAGGATTAGGGCCTTGAGGCTGTTAAAAGAAAAGCGGGAAGCCTTACATTCATTCACCAAAGAGAAAAAGCGACCCACACCGGTTTCGCCTAGCTTTCTTCCAGCACGGCGCGTTACCGGAATATGGCGCAGGGTAAACTCCTTCAATAGACACGGTTCCATATCATCAAGTTCTGGAACGCTGACAGCCATGTCTTCGTAAGGTAACCCGGTTTCCGCATGGAGCCTTTGTATCTCCATAACTGCGCTGCGTATTTCTTCACGGGCGGACTGATAGCGGACCAGGCTAACGGTTTCTCCACGCGAAACCGTTTCTGCCCTAATGCGGATAAATTGCGGCTCTTTGAGAAGGGCATCAAATTCAACAAAGTCTTCCATCAGCTATGGAAAAAAAATGAAGTAACGAAACTTTTCAGCCGCTTTTTTCTTGATGTTTATTTCTTCCCAGGAAGGCTCAAAAAGGTTGTAGCGTTCTAAAAAGGCTTCGTATTCTTTTTTGATAAATTCATAATCTGAATCTTCCGGGTCAAGGTTATTCTGTGCGGCTCTCTTCATCAGTTTTCCCCACAACGAGAGTGAAGGAAGAAGCCGCGCTATATAGGGTGCAAAGATGCTGCCGTTTTCTGCATATTCGGCGGGAATAAGGGCCTTAAAAGACTTTGCGCTTTTTTGTATGAGGGCCTCAGCAAAGAGTTTGCGCATTATTGCGGTTACAGGTTCTTTTTCTGCTTTCTCTGTAATTCCTTCTTTGAATCTGTCCCAGGCAAGAAAGCGGTTTAGCGCAACAGAACGGCTAATGCCCAAGGTGCAGGTTTTCCTTGCCCAAAGGCTCACCGCTGTCTGGGAAGGGAACACGAAAAGTACATTTGAGTTGGCAATGTGTTCTCTAATTGTTTGTATGACTATATTCATTGGTATACGCTGTTAGTTAAATCTGAAAAACTTGTTTTGTCAATCTTGAATAAAAGCCAGAATTAGTAGAATCTTATTGGGTGGTAAAAAATTGAAGGTAGTGAATTTGATTTTCCGTCTGGTTCTCATTCTGGTCGCCGCAGGCATCATTACCACGATCATCATAAATATTGCTATGGTTAAAAGCATGGAAAAATATGTTTACAGCGATATAAACGATATTCCTTTTCGGGCAACGATAATGGTACTTGGCGCACAGACCCGTGGAACAACGCTTTCGGATGTTTTACAAGACCGGGTTGACGGAGGGATAGCCTTGATGCAGGCCGGAAAGGGAGAGAAACTGCTCCTCACCGGAGACCATGGGCAGCTTTACTATGATGAAGTCAATGCGATGCGCCTTTACGTTTTAGCCAATGACCCGGAGATTCTGCACGAAGATATTTTTATGGATCACGCAGGGTTTAATACCTGGGATTCCATGTACCGCGCCAGAGATGTTTTTGAGGTAAAAGAACTGATCATCGTTACCCAAAAATTCCATATCAGCCGGGCTGTTTGCATGGCCCGTAGCCTTGGGATAAACGCGGTCGGTTACGGGCTTGCAGAAGACAGATTCGGTAAAATGAATTTGCAGGCATGGAGAACTCGCGAATTTCTTGCGCGGATTAAGGCTGTATTTTCCATTATGTTCAACATACAACCCAGATATCTTGGAGATATAATCCCCATATCAGGCGATGGTCGCGCTACTTGGATTTAGGATTCAGTGTTTTCCTCTGGCGCATAACTTCATAAAACAAGACACCTGCTGCAACGGACACGTTAAGGGAATCAAGTTTGCCCAGAGACGGAATTGAGATTAGGGCATCACAACTTTCTTTGAGTATGCGTGAAATGCCTGTTCCTTCCCCACCTAGAATAATGGCAGTGCGTCCGCGTAGGTCTTTGTCCCAACCGGGTTCTCCTTCCATGTCAGCGCCGTAAACCCAGAACCCTTTTTCCTTTAAGATTTCTACAGCACGGGGCAGATTGGGTGCCTCCGCAGTCGGAACCCAGGCAGAAGCCCCTGCGGAGGTTTTGGAAATTGCATCAGCATATTTGGCTATACGCCGTTTTCGCGTAATTACTATATCAGCGCCAAACTGATCGCAGGAACGAAGAATTGCGCCGTAATTGTGCGGGTCTGTGATTTCATCAAGAATGACTACCAAAGCGTCCTTTCTATCCCCCAGGCTGGCTATAAATCCCTCAAGGCTTATATGGGTGCCAGTTTCTCTTAGCGGATCATCGACTTCTAGAAGTATGCCCCGGTGATCTCCTGAAAGGCGGTCTAATTCCGCGGTTCCTGCCCTGTTAACGGTAATTTTTCGTTCAATAGCCAGAGCAACGATTTCCCTTGCCCTGGGCCCCGGCTTGGCAACCAGCAAGGCCCCGCAGGACAGTCCGGATTTTATCCTTTCTTCGATAGCGTGAAAACCTGACAAATAAGTCATTGTTAAACTCTTAGCTCGGCAATAATTTTATCCGCAAAAGTAAACATTTGCGTTCCTAAAGGAAATATCCCTTACCATATTGCTCAAGAGATCAAAATCATTGGGTATTTCTCCGTCCTCTGCCCAGGTTCCTATGATATTGCACAGTATGCGTCGGAAATATTCATGACGCGGATAAGAAAGGAAACTCCTGGAATCGGTAAGCATCCCTACAAAACGGGAGAGCAGCCCTACATTAGCCAGAAGCTTCATCTGATCTTCCATGCCGTCCTTATGATCAAGAAACCACCATGATGAGCCAAGCTGTATTTTGCCGGGAATTCCGCCCCCCTGGAAACAGCCGCCTATGGTTGCAAGGGAATAAAAATCTTTAAAGTTAAGGCTGTAGAGTATGGTTTTGGGAAGTTTGCCCTGTGCTTCAAGATTGTCCATAAAGCGAGAAAGATTAGCCGCTACAGGATGGTCGTGTATGGCATCGTTACCGGTGTCAGGGCCTAAAACCTTGAACATCCTGGAATTGTTGTTCCGTAACGCAGAAAGGTGAAGCTGCATGGCCCAGCCTTTCTCCGCGTATATTCCGGCCAGATAGCTAAGGATAAAAGTCTTATAGGATTCCATGGCCCTAAAGCTGGCCTTGCTGCCGGTCATTACTTTATGGAGAGTTTCTCCCACTTCTTTTTCCCAAAGGTTGCCCATGCTGCTGTCGCTGGCTGCTTCAAAGGGTATGTATTCCAGGCCGTGATCCGATGCCCGGCATCCGTTTGCATCAAAATAGTTGATCCTGTCCCTAAGGGCGCTCACAAGATCCTGAAGATTACCGATGGTTTTACCTGAAGCTCCCGGCTTCCATGCCTGGCCTAGTTTGGCAATATAATCCGCAAAGCCTTCTTTATCAATGTTTACCGCCTTATCGGGCCTGAAAGAAGGAAGCACCCTGGTTTCTGTTGCTATACTGCCATCGCTATTCCTTGCGTCAGCGATCTTTTTGTGCCATTCCAGGCTGTCCGCCGGATCATCCGTGGTTCCCACTGCAAAGACCTTGAACTTTTTGAAAATACCGAAAACGGAAAACTCCGGATCATTGGTAAGTTTTTCGTTGGCGGCTTTCCATATTGCGGGCGCGCTTTCGTGGTTCAACGGCTCGTAAATGTCAAAATAACGCTGTAGCTCCAGATGAGTCCAATGGTAGAGGGGGTTTCCTAGCAGCTTTGGCATAGTGTCTGCCCATGCCAGAAACCGCTCATAAGGGTCTGCGCCCATACCCGTAATGAGCCTTTCGTCTACTCCGTTAGCCCGCAAGGCGCGCCACTTATAATGATCCCCGTAATTTCCTTCTCCTAGCCAAACCTGGGCCAGATTGGAAAAACGCCGGTTTTCGGCAATTTCCTTTGGAGGAAGATGACAATGATAATCAAATATGGGCTCGTTTGCCGCTGCTTCTTTATATAGTTTTAGTGCTGTATTATTAGTTAGAAGGAAGTC
>JAIRUO010000213.1 GCA_031254385.1 Treponema sp.
GAGACGATAATAAGCGGCCCTTATATACAGATGGATGAAACGACGGTCCAGGTGATGGGCGAAGAAAACCGGAAAGACGAACAAAAAAGTTATATGTGGCTTGCGCGGGGCGGGCCGCCTGGAAAACAGGTGACTTTGTATGAATACCATGAAACACGCGGAGGCTGTCACGCGAAAACATTTCTTTCCGGATACCGGGGTTATCTGCAAACGGATGGGTATGAAGGATATGACGCTGCGGTAAAGGAACTGCCCGGGATAACCCACGTTGGCTGCTTTGCGCATTCGAGACGCAAATTCTTCGAAGCGGCAAAGGTAATGGAACAGGCAGGAACAGCCGAAGAAGGGATAAATTATATCAAGAAGCTATACGAGATAGAAAAAGGATTGCGGAATAAATATCAGAAAGAAGAAGATATGGATCTATTTATGGCCGATCGGAAGGTACAGGCAATGCCCGTACTTGAAGAATTCAAGGCATGGCTTATGAAAACTGAAAATGAAGTGCCGCCGAGTCTGCTTTTGGGGAAAGCGGTAGGCTATAGTTTAAACCAGTGGGATAAATTGGTAAGATATCTTGAAAGCCCATATCTGACACCGGACAATAATGCCTGCGAAAATGCAATACGGCCTTTTGTGGTCGGCAGAAAAAACTGGCTGTTCAACCAAAGCCCTGGCGGGGCGGAAAGCTCCTGCTGTATGTACTCGCTGATTCAGACGGCAAAGCAAAACGGGCTTGTTCCGCTAAAGTACCTGACTGCCCTTTTTGAAAAAGCGCCTCTTGCCCCTTCGCCCGGAGACTGGGAGAAACTGCTCCCCTGGAATATTTTCAAGGAATAACATAGCAAAAGTCCGGGTGCTGGAGACAGACGATCCTTTGTTTCCGCCGTATTGCGAGAAGCCTAAATCATTACCGGATAATGAATTAGCAAAACATTTGGCCACCAAATATAAAGGGATGTCTGTTTACGCCACTGCTGGAGTGGTTTCATCCCTTAAATTGACGGTTACCAACTAATCTATATTTACCATATTTATAGATTATTGCTCCTGTTTCTTTTTCAAAACTGTCAAGTAATTCTATTCTCTTCCAATAAGGCTCATTATCTTCAAGTAATGCGCCGATCAATTTCATCATATCGTCATATGATAAATGATTTAAGATATAGAGACCAACACCACTTACATACTTAGATACTTAGATTTTGCCAGATAGGTATCAAGGTCACGGTCTGCCAATATATTTACTAGATCATCTCTGATTGAAAGAAGAATTGTTTCAAAATACAATGGAACAACAAAGGCACAAAAATTATATTTGCAATTTGCATCGGTTTTGTGCCCGACCTGCTTTTGAAGAAGCTTTTCGTTGATTCTATCCCGCATATATGAAGCAAAATAATGCCGCCAGCCGTGAAAAGTATATGCTTTTGCTGATTCTTTATTCCATCCCGATTTGAATTAATGCAGATTTGAAATCACGAAGAAAATTGTCTTGCTCCATGGGCTTATCCGGCGTTTTTTCCACCCAGAAAACATAGCTGTCCATGCCATGTCCGTGCGGATTACTTTTAGCTAAATCAACAACCCCGCCCTGAAGGGACGGGGTATGTTGTTTAGGTAAGGTATTTGTCTCGGGGTACATACCCTTTGTAAGCGCCCTGAAGGGCGGGGTATGTACCCCTCGCAAACAATCAAAAAGCTCCTGCATAAGACCCAAAAAAGGAACTTCTACCGTCCGGCTTTCATTGTTTTTTGTTGATTTTAGGCCGTCCTGGAAATTCCAGGAATGACGGACATAAAGGCAGTCTTTGCCCAAATCCTGTACGCGCAAACCCTGGATTTCACCGGCCCTCATTCCGGTTACCATTGCCAGCATATTGGCCAAACGGGCGCGGTTATCTTTCCACCCTGCCTTAAATACTGCCGCTGCCTGTTCGGGCGACAAGATTTGGCGCTCCTGCGAGATACCGGAAAACCATGTTATACCCGCTGTTATATCACGGTCAATCATTTCTTTGTGGAAAGCCCACGCAAGGGGAATGGTACCGGCTTGAATGATCGAATTCTTTCTTTTTGCAGATTTTGGAAAACGAATAATAGGCCGCTTTGGAGGGGCTGCATTTTTACGTTTTGGTTTTATAAGGCCAGCCGCGATTTCAGCTTTTTCCTTGACAGCTTCCTCTTCGAGAGCCATGTCGATCTCCGCCTGCTCTTCTTTTGCTCTTTCTTCAAGGGACTCAATATAGGTTATAAAATCCTCAATATCCTGGCGGGTTATCTCTCCGAGCATTTTCCCCTTGAAAAAGTGAAGCCAATATTTTTTTACAGTACCGGACATTTCAATCGTATGGCTACGGTGGAGGCTGTGTTTTTTCCTAAGCCTTTCTTTTATGTAGGGGGATGTTTCCCAGTCCCAGAAGTTCAGAAGAAAGTCTGTAAAATCAATCGCCTTTTTGCTATCAAGGAGCACATAGGACTTGAGCAGCCCTCGCCGCTGCAGTTTCTTGCAGATAAAAACGGCATCGTCCTTGGAAGCATCAGCGGCCTTTGCCATGTCTCGCAGAGAATATTGCCTAAAAGAAACAGTCCCGCCGCATTGGGGGATTCCGTCCCTAAGCCACTCAAAGGCCGTCTTTATGGCCTCCGACTCCGATTCCTGCTTTGTGCTGATGGCTGGCAAATACATGCCGGTTTCTTCGTTTTTGAATTTTACATAATAATTCCGGCCATTGGCTCTTTTAAAGATTGAAAAAGGAAGGTGCTTCATATCCCTAATCCTTGCATGCACAGCCCAAAACCCTAAACACCAGCATTTAGGTGTAAGTTTAGGTGTGAATTTCGCAATCTTCAATGATTAAGGACCTCCGCTGTCGGTCAGTCCATAGCTAATTCCTTATAACATAAGGAATTAGCACTTTAGCAGGGACAGGACTCGCCTTCCAGTCGCAAACTTCCTGTTTGCTCCTTCCAGGCCGGGGTTTTTGCTAAACCGGCCTCCATGCCGGTTTGCGCTTTTGAGCCTACGCACCTGCTTGGCTCAAAAGCGCCGCAAAAACCCTTCGAGTCCTGCATAAAAAAAAGCCCCTCTTCGGGGCTTTCATTTTTCTAGCAGGGACAGGACTCGAACCTGCGACCTCCGGGTTATGAGCCCGACGAGCTGCCAACTGCTCTACCCTGCGTTAATTAAGTCTATGTATTTTAGTACCTTTTTAAATTTCTGTCAAGGCAGTATATGGCTGTCCTTGTTTTTTTCTAAATTCTCCAAAAAATCTCAATTTATAGACATTTAACTATTTGTTTACCGCATGTTTACTATTCTATTCCTAACTGGAAATGTATTAGAGGGGGCTGTTGATCAACACGGCAATAGCATTATAATTAAATTTACCATAATATTATAGTAAAAAACTGCGCGATCTGCGGGTTTATTTAATTAGGTAGAGGCGGTATGAAGATTCGGTGGAAACCACGTTTTTTCCGGTCTGCCAAAGGAGTCTTATGTGATCCGGTTAAATGGAAGTGTTGGTAAGGCCCGGTACCCTAAATCTAAGGTTGCTTTTTCAAAAACTGAAGTTTTGAAAAAGCTTCATTATTCAGGCTTTTTCTTCATGGTTCTTCTCTTATTGTGCTGCGCCGGGAACATCTTTGGCCAGGAAATATTGCATCTAAGCCCAAGAGACGCGGTGGAATTGGCGATCAGAAATAACCTAAATCTGCAAATTGCCCGCCTTACCCTGGATAACAAACAGCGCAAAGCCGACCTGGTCTGGAACCAGTTTCTGCCTACCATAAGCGTTAGCAGTACGCTGGCGCATTCAAACTGGGCTTCAGCTCAACCGGGGTTTGAGGCCATTGCAACTCCACCTTTTATAAGTATTACTTCAGATCCCCTCCCCCGATGGAATTTACTCGGCAATTTTTCGGCTAGCCTGGATTTCAGCTTTGCCTTGGTTGCGGGGATCCAAACCATCATATACGATTACCATGCAGGAGTGGCAACTTATGAAAGAACTCGGCTCCAGATGGAACGGGATATACGCAAAACGTATAACCAGATACTGCTTCTGGAAGAAAATGTTGCCCTGCTAAAAGAAAGCTATGACAACGCGGAACGCCAGGCAGCGGTGGCAGAGGCCAATTACAGGGCAGGGCTTGTTCCGCGCCTTACATGGCTACAAGCCCAGGTTCAGGTGGCGAACCTGACGCCAACCATCACCGAATTGGAAAACAGCCTTAAGGCTTTGCAGGCCAGTTTTGCCATGACTCTGGGGCTGCCTTACGATACCCAATTCGCCCTAGAGCCGCTTTTGGAAGGGGACTTTGAAATTCCTATGGATCTGGCGGAATTGATTTCCAGGGCTGCTTCGGGAAGGCCCGATATTATAGAATTGCAAAGAAATATTGTGATGCTCCAGAGCGCACGAAAAGCCACTGCTCTACAGCTTTACACGCCGTTTTTAAGGTTTCAATGGACTTTATCATCTACTTTTAACCCCACCTTGGATCCTTGGAAGAACAACTGGTTTAAAAATGCTAACTGGAGAGGAGGAGGCAACTTTTCGATCACCCTGGGTTACAGCCTTAACACCCTCTTTCCCTTTACAACACAAGGCCAGGGGCTCCAGGATTTGGATAACCAGCTTAGAAGCCTTTATATAACTATGACCCAGGCAGTAATGGGAACGGAACTGGAAATTTATACCAAGGTAAATTCCCTGCAAAGGACTCAAGCCACTGCAGAAGTACAGCGGGCAGCAGTGGAACTGGCTGAACTGTCCTATAGCCTTACGGAAGAAGCTTACCGCGCTGGGTTGCAGGATTTCCAGACAGTGCAGAACTCGGCCCTGGCTTTAAGGCAGGCAAGGGCGCAGCTTTTAGTCCAGCAGTTTAATTACCTTAACGATCTTATCGATCTGGAATATGCTATAGGAGTACCCTTTGGAACCCTGAGTTCCCGTTATTAAGGAGTTATTAATACATGAAAAAACGAGCTTTAAGGAATGGCACAATAACAGCCGTAATATTAATTTTA
>JAIRUO010000217.1 GCA_031254385.1 Treponema sp.
AAAAACCAGCGCAAGCGTAAACACGCCTGCATTACCACCTTTGAAGGGCTAGAAGAACTTGCCCGTCTACGCGGGCAACTCGCTTCAAAAGATTTTTCCGTTTTTGACACAAGGCCCTATGATTATGATTTAATGAACAACCTGTTGGGGAATATTAAGGATACCAAATACAAAATAGTGCTAAAAAATCAACATCCATGTTGATTTTTTAGCTTGGAAGTTTTGCGTTGCAAAACTTCATTAAATACTGGAAACATCGGCATCCATGCCGCAGGAAGGGAGAAGTGAAAAGTGAGAAGTGAAAGTATAATATCAATCATCAGTATTTCTCTGGTACTTTTCGGCATTTTGTTCTTCTTCCTCTCCAATGTGGGGAAAAAACCGGGAGGGCTTAGAACACTTAAAAAAGGCCGTTTCCCCCTGGGCGGCGGTCAGGAACTTCCCCGGACTGTGTATCTGTTGTGTCTTTTCGCATCGGGTATCATGCTTAACTGGATTGGCTTCAGTTTTTTATCAGAGGCAAACTCAAAAGCCGCATGGTTCTACAAACTCCTTGTCAGTTTTTTTGGGACACTGCCGTTCTTTGTTGGGCAATTTACCGGTGCCAATAATCACGCCCTCGCCAGAGCAAATAAATTATATGAAATTGCGATAATGGTTTGTCTTCTCGGATGTTTCCTCTTCACCGCGCTCATCGCCATAAGGGTATTCTTCCAGAGTATAATCAATAATCTGCGTTATCGGCTGGCGGTAAAATATGGCAATGAACCCTTGCTGATTATTGCAGGTAACGGACCTCCCCTTGAAATGTTCCTTGCGAGCCTTACGCCGAAACAGAAAGGCCATACCATTATTATTCTTGATTCCACCAATGAAGATATGAAAAAAGAATACAGTGCCAGAGCCTTCGCTGTATTGGCTCAAAGGGCCAACAGAGATGCGCTCATAAAGGCCGGCATTACTGCGGTCAAAGAAGCCGTCCTAGTTTCGCTGCTGGATGATGATGAGCGCAGTCTTTCTGTCGCACGGGCCTTTGCCGATATTGCCGAGAATGTACCTAAGGTAACTGCAAGAATCATGTATACAGGCATTGACCGTGCCGAACATTTCAGTTTTATCGAAAAAGCGCATGGCCAAATTAGTTTTTTCAATCCCTATGACATAATTGGCCGACAATTTTTAATGCGTTATCCTGCCAGCCGCTTCCTACCATCTTCGTATATGGATCCCTGCAAGGCAAAGCTAAAAGGTAGTTATGCTATTAATCATATTTTTATCGGCTTTGGAAAAACAAACGCGCAAATACTGCGAAAGAGCGTAATTATTGAGCAGCTTCCCGGCTGTAATTATAACGCACTGGTTATCGACACGTGCATTGAAAACAGCCAGGCGGCGTTCAGGAATGCGGCGCGGGGTTTATTTATTGACCACAGCGATGACGAGATTATGTATTTCCCAAACCCCGATGAACAGTACCACATTGAATTCAAGCAGATGAATGTACTGTCAAAAGAGTTCTATGAGCTGACAGCTAACAGAATTACAAACAGCGATTTTTCAACTGTAATTATCGCGCTAGGCAATGATCGCCTTAACGCCGAGACCGCAATGGAGCTGCGTCAATGGCTCTATGAGAGGGGTGCAGACACAAGCAAGCTTCGATTATATATTAAAGCAAAACGACGTTCTTCCATTATTAATGACGAGACGCTTAACTATGGCGCACAAGAAAGCGGCATAGCCATACAGGTCTTTGGTATTGAAGATGATATTTTTTCTGCTTCTATGCTTATTAACCGCGACATTGATATTTTGGCCAAACACATTGCCGGGCATTACTCTGGCGTCAATATCGGATGGGATCAGTTGACCAATCAAACAAGAGATTCCAACCGTTGCGCTGCCCTGTCTATTCGTGTCAAACTGAATTTGATGGGCTTTGATCTTAAGTATGATCTTAAAGAAAACCAGAAACAGGACGAAGGCGTTCTTGCAGATTTTAAGAGCGCTTATCAGGGTATTTTACGCGATAACATTGCCCGTCTGGAACATCAGCGCTGGAATACCTATCATCTTGCTTCAGGCTGGCAGCCAATGCCAAAAAATGAAGTAAGCGCCGAAAGCCGCAAAAATGATCGCTCGCGCAAACACGCCTGCATTACTACCTTTGAAGGACTGGAAGAGCTGGCAATACTACAGGCGCAGTTAAAAACACAGAATATAAATGCGCATAAAAGAGAAGCGGAATACAAGACAGCGTTTGCTTATTTTGATACGAGGCTCTACGATTACGATTTAATGGACAACTTATTGAAAAATCTTGAAGGGACGAAATTTCGAATTGTAAGAAAAATGAACAGAGAACAGTGAGAAGGGAAAAATGAAGAATGAAAAATGAGCAAGGAGAAATGAACATGACAGACAACAAAAAATATATGCTTGAAATTACCATGGAATCGCGGACACAGGACAAGCATCACTATATCAAAAGGTCTTTCCCTGCAGAAAAGGGGAATCTTGACATACGCAAATACGGTCATCCTTACACCCTGTTCGGAACAATAGAAATCGGCAACCTTATCGGAATGGACAATTGCTACCTGGAAATAACCTTTGACGGAAAAGGCTTTCCCGT
>JAIRUO010000249.1 GCA_031254385.1 Treponema sp.
CTTGAATCAACGGTTCTGGATATTACCGTTGAACCATGCAGGCTGCTAAGGCCGGGCAGTACAAGCCGCGAACAAATTGAAGCGAGTATAGGGCCTATAGTATTCGAAAATACCCCAGAAACCCCTGCCCAGACTATTCCCCTGTCTCCAGAGCAAACCCCCACCGTTCCGCTGTCTCCAGGCCAACTTAAAAACCATTACGCGCCACGAACCCCGCTTGCGCTTCATAAGAGAGGCGAACTAACCTCTCTGCCCCTGCTGCCAAACGAAGGCCGACTATATTTTTCTGTTATGCGCAGCGAGGCAACCAAAGAATACACCATTACGGATAACGCTTCTGAACGGGTAAAAATATTATCCGCGCAAGGCAATCCCATTGAAGCCGCAGCCAATTTTTTTGACATGCTGCATGAACTTGACAAGCTGGGCCTAGCCCTTATCCGTGCCGAAGAAGCGCCTCCCGTTGGCCTGGGCGAAGCCATCAATGACCGCCTCCGTAGGGCAACAGGAAGTCCATATACCCCAACCAAGCATTAATTAACTCTTAATATTGCACTGTAATACTTTTATAACCAAAAAATAGCAGACTCTATTGCTACAGGGGGAAGGGAAAGCCCTGCCGGGGGCTTTCGGCGTGATTAGACGTAGGCCATGCCAGAGCATGCGTAAGAAAAGGCCACGTCGTACCTTCGGTACGTTGGCTGAGCCCTCGGCAGGGCTTTCCCTTCCCCCTGCACGGACAGAGCCTGTTATATTTTATCTATAAATACTAGTGTTCAATACTAGAATCACGATATAATAACCATCATGGAGATATTTCTAGTCGTACTGGCTTTCCTGTTTCTTTTAGCAGGACTTTTAGGTTCAGTTATACCGGCAATACCAGGCCCTCCCCTAAGCTATGTAGGGCTACTGATGCTGCAATGGAGCGGACGTGGAGGCTTTAGTTCAGTATTTCTTTGGGTGTGGGCGGCAATAACTGTAGCGGTGATGGTAATAGATAATTTTCTTCCGGCATTGCTGACAAAACGGTTCGGCGGTTCACGTATGGCCGTGACAGGCTCGGTTCTGGGGATTATAGTGGGCATGTTCTTTGCTCCGCTGGGATTAATACTGGGGCCGTTCCTGGGCGCGTTTGCGGGAGAGTTGATTCATATTCGTATCCAGAACCGCAAAATGGTCAAGAGCAATGAAGTCGGCAATAACGAGTCAGAAACCGTTGCTGCCAAAAGTTCACCTAACAATAAAGCGCTAAAGGTTGCATTTGGCGCATTCCTTGCCTTCATATTGGGCACGGGTGCAAAGCTAATCTTATGCTCTTTAATGATATATTACGCGGCTAAGGCTGTGTTTTTTTCATAGGCGCCCTGTCCGCTTTACTTCAAGATAGCGGTTAATAAGAGCCGGGGACAAGGTTTCAGCAGAAGCCTCCAGGGTAAGGAGACCCTGATGTTCCCATTTCTGATACAGATCCCTGCGGGACTTGAGGTATGAAAAAGCGGCGGCTGTTTCTAGGGCTTCGTCAAAATTCGCAGGTCCCCTGTTCGCAAGCGTTTCCGATTCCTTCTCTTTAAGGCTCACCATTAAGAGAAGATGCCTTTTCTCGATGCGCTTCAAAATCCAGGAAAGGGATTCGCCGTCTTCTTCTCGAAAGTTACTGATAAGGATAATGAATGTACGCCGCTTTAATCGGCCAAGGGCTTCTTCAAGACAAGAAAAAGGTGAAGACGGAGCAGGAGAACTTTTAAGATCATAGAGGCCGTTCATCAGTTTGGGAAAGGCGTTCATCCCCTTTCCCGGAAAAAGCCAGCGTGTGGTTTTGCCAAAGGATGCGGCTGCAACACTGTCCCCATGTTTAAGGCTTACCCAAGAAAGAAGGAGCGCTGCTTCCAAAGCGCTGTCAAACTGGGTTCGCGAGTCAGAACTTCTCATCAGGCTAGCGGTTCGCGCCGAACCGCCCGATTCTCTTCTATGCAGCCTAAAACCCGTGTCCAGAAGAAACAGCAGTTGCTGATCTTGTTCGTCCTGATATTCGCGTACCGTGAGCTTTAGGAAACCGTCCATCCCCCGGCGGCGGCTAACGGCCCGCCAGTCTATGTCACGTATGGAGTCCCCTTCCTGATAATCCCTAAGGTCGCGGAATTCCAATCCCTGCCCCCTGCGGCGTATGTTTTTAACCCCGGTCTTTTCAAGGAGGCCGCGCAAATCGGCCCCTGCCTTTATCTTGTTAAAATCAGGATAGGTTTTGCCCACGCTTGCGCATTTATGACGAACCTTGAGTTCCCAGAAACGCAACACAGAAGACAAAAGCAATTCGGTTCCTGGAAAAAGCCAAGGGCCCCTTTCCTGGGGAACAAGGTCGTATTCAAAACCGATACCGCCTGGCGTTTTTAGAATAAGCCTACGATCCAAAACCGCCGGAAATGCGTTACACGCCATAGCAGGAGGATATAGGTCAAATACGCGGATTTTTGAAGGAAGAAACGGATGGCTAGTTATTTGTTTTTTTCTTTTTTCTTCGCGCTTATCCTGTGCGGATTTCTTGGGTTGCTTTTCCCTGCTGATAATAAGCCTTACCCTGATTTGCCTTCCCTGCGCCAAGGTACTTGCAATCTCACGCCTTACTTCAAACCTGTCACATAACAGCAACAGATACAGAAAATCGGCTCCTATAAAGGGAATAAGCGCAAGTCCTGCATAAATCCAGAAGATCAGGAGGAAAGGATAAAAATACGCTGCCGCCGCAAACAAGAGCCAGAGCAGGGCTGCGATAAACAGGCTAGGCCCAGGTTTCATTTTTATTATGAGTCCCCCCTGGGGGCTTCGATTTTAGCTGTCAGCATATCAATTGCTTTTGCTTCATCCAGGCCCTCAAGCTCGCTTTCTGCCGATACGGTAATGCGATGGCGCAGACAGGGAGCTGCCAGGGCCTTAATGTCGTCCGGAATTATAAAGTCCCTGCCATGAAGCAATGCCCTCCCCCGTGCGGCCCGTATTAGCGCCAAGCTGCCGCGCGGCCCCGAACCCGTTTCCAGTGCTGAATTTTTTCTGGTAGACGTAACAATGCGCACCGCATAATCTATAACCGCTTTGTCGATTCGAATTGATGATGCAAGGTAGCGCATTAGTAAGAAGGATTCTGGAGACATAACCTGTTCCACTCCGGCCAGAGACAGTTCTGCGCCGCTGTTTTCAGATAACACCTTTTCGACCATGGTGCTTTCATCTTCCTGCGGGGGATAGTCAATTAGGAGCTTTAAAAGGAACCTATCTTTCTGTGCGTCGGGCAGGGGGTAAGTGCCTTCGTGCTCATAAGGATTTGCCGTTGCCAGAACCATAAAGGGTTGTGGCAGGGGATGGGCAATACCGTCAAGGCTCACCTGGAATTCCTGCATTGCTTCAAACAGTGCGGCCTGGGTTTTTGCAGGGGATCGGTTAATCTCATCGGCAATCAGGAAATTGGTAAAAACAGGCCCTTTCCTAGTGACAAATTTTCCCTCTTTGACATCCAGCATGATATTGCCCGTAATGTCGCTTGGCATTAGATCCGGGGTAAACTGAATCCGTTTGGAATCGCCGCCCAAAGTCCTGGCCAGTGCGCGGACAAGTAGGGTTTTCCCCAAGCCGGGAACGCCTTCTATTAGGAGATGGCCGCTTGCTAAAAGGGCGATCAGGGTATGATTTACCAACTCCGATTGGCCTACAAAGACCTTGGCAATTTCAGTCCGGATCCGTTCCAGATCCTTAGCTGCCGATTCTATACTGTAATTGTTATCTGTCATATACGCTCCAATATGGTTCTTAATGTTTTTATAGACTCAATAAAATCCTTGTTTTTTTGTCGACCCGGAAAGACTGCCTTTTCAACCGCTGGAATTCCTTCGCTGCCATTCTTCAGTAGATTTGCAGAACGGACTATTATTTCTTCATCGCTTAAATCCTCATGCTTCATGAATTTCCGCCTGATCTCTCGAAAGTAAGTATTCCGGTACTGATCCAGTACGCCAAAACGTTTAAGGAAGCGGCCTTCCGCAAGAAAGCGTTCCGCAAGGAATTTTCCGGGTTTTTCTTCGTTCCCCCTGATAACGCCAAAAAGCGGAAGGACTGACCAGAAACCAATGGCAATCAGGATAAGCCCCGCAATAATTATAATGCCAAAATTTCCCAGCATAAACACCCTGCCCAAGAGGTTATCAACACGGGCTACTCCACGTATAAAAAGAATTGCTGGCTCAGTTCCTTTCGTAATATCAGCGTTATGCGCCAATAGATACCAAGAAAGCCGGGTATTAGGTTGGGAGTCAGGTTCTGAGCGAAGATTATTGGTCGTCATAAACCGAGGGGTGCCCATAACCGTTACGGTGCCATTGCCTCTGACAAACTGCATGAGCCGTACATAACCGTATACATCCTTAAGCATTAATATATTTACTTCGAGGCTTGCATCTTCCGATTCCGGTTCAGGTTCCTTTAGAATAATATTTCGCCCATAAGTAGGAAAATTAAAATCATACAGGTATAAGTCGCTTAATTCATCAAGTTCTTCGCCAAATGCTATGCCCAGTTCATCCAAATATGCTTGCAGAGTTTCATTAAGATACCGGCCCCTGTAAGAATCCACACAGAGAATAAGGCGGCCCCCCTGTTCGACCCAGGAATCAAGATAATCGATAGCTCCTTTATTCCAGGTAAAAAGTCGCTCCTGAATCAGAATGACTTCTGCGGTTGCGTCTTTTAATAAGTCAAGGTTTCCCCGGTTTTCTACTCTGACTGCATGGCCTTCAGAAGCCAACCAACGATCCAGGGCAAGATATTCATTTAACTGGGCTTCTCTGGAAGGCGGAACATATTTATCGTAGTCTTCAATTTCATATATATTAAAAAAAATAAATACGGCTGCGCCTATTACGGCAAGGCCGATGATAAAGCCCAACAATTTTTTATGCACCTTGGACCCCCAAAAGATCCAAACCGTTTTTTTTATACACTTTGGGCCTCCAGATCATCTGCGTTGATTTTTATGTTTCTACCAAACGCAAGGGCTCTTTCAAAACTCCCGTCAATGGGGTTTCTTCCACCGTATGCCAGAAGCACCCAGTTGCGCACAAGATCGCCAAACTCATTTACATGAAGATTTGCATCTTCTGCCATGAAACGGGATCTTACCAGATCAAGGCAGTTGTACTCGGTGGCATCAGGCGGAAAAGACAGATCCATATACTGGTTATATGCGCTAATGGCTCCACATAAACAGGAGGCCCAGGCTTCCCGCACCAAACCACGTTGAAAATAATCGTCTGCTTTAGCGAATAATGCTTCCGGCCTTTCATCAGAGATCAAAGGATTGGAATAGACATTCCTGCCGCTTCTTTTTGCCTGTGCGGAACGCCTGAGTGACTTTAGCCTTATCAGGGCAAAGACAATAAAGCCGACCAGCACAAGGACTATAAACGCCCTTAGGGCCATTGCCAGATACTCATTCAGTTTTTCCAGCCAGGGATTCAAATCAATAGGGGGTATCTCTCTGACCTCTTCCTTTCTATTTTTTGGAACTACCCTCCAGGCCGGCGTTCTTCC
>JAIRUO010000251.1 GCA_031254385.1 Treponema sp.
TCATACTGTTTATCCGTAATCGTAACAATGTCTACCTTACCTTTAGGCGGAAGCTGTGTTTGAATAGCCCTAATATAGCCATCCAGAGCTTCTTTGCCCGGCAACAACCTATAATATACCGAAAACTGGCTCATGTGAAAACCCTGATCCAGCAAAGATTTCCTGAAAAGAGAGGCGGTTTTTCGCTCCTCTGGACTCACAACAGGTAAATCAAATAGGACAATCATCCACATAAGTTTATAAGAGCTGAGGTTTGTCATCTACTGATAACCGTAGTTCGGCGATCTCTATCTGCGGTTTCTTGGCTTTGAAGGAGTTTACCAGAGAAAAAGCCAATCGTTCCATAGCGGTGTAAAGCGGAGTGGTTTCTTCACCAAAATGAAGATCAGACCATAGAAAAGAACTTATCATCTGTTTAGCAGTTGGATTCATTTCGTTAATATCCGCAGCCATTACTTGTTTTGCATAATAATCAACCAAAGGCCGGTACGGTTCCATAATATCATCTGCCAGGGGAAAAGGGTTGGTGCTGTTTTCATGATGAATTCCGAATATGGGATTCAGCCCCGATGCACAAATGACTCGGGCAGCACACGCCCGAAGCAAGGCATATCCATAATTTAATAGGCTATTCGGCCAATCGCCTTCTGGATTTCTGGAAAAATCATCGCCAAACAAGGCTTTCCAGTAAACTCTTGCACCGCTGGCTTCTCGGTTTTTCGGATCGCCAGACTGAACCTGCCGTGCGTACATTTCAATCTGATTGGCTTTTTCCTGCTTGTCATAAAAATTAAGAACTTCACTCTGGTGTTTGAGCTTGGCTGTTACGATGGCCTGCCAAAGCCGTTTTTTCAACGGCTGGCTTGCCTGAGTTTGTATACGTATCCGCAAAGCAGATTCATAATTTGCGTTTACCGGAAGTACAAGGGCGGAGGGCAGCCCCTTTGAACCGCAAAGAACTGTCACCGCTCCACGCTCGGCAAGGCTGACTAGCGCTTCCTTGGTACAAGTTGCCCCAAACGCCGAAATCATCAGTACTCCGATATCGTCCAGCGGCACTTCTCCGTAAAATTCATCGCCCTGTTTTATAGTGATGAACCCACGATGCTTGGCGATGAAACGGCCATTTTCACTTACATCAACAATTCTTGGTATCATCACCTATTAATATCGGTATAAAGGTCTTCCGTCCACAGTGATTTTTACCTGTTTTATCTCATATTCACTGAATAAGACATTAATGGATTTGAAATAGTGTCCTTCAATGTCTGAAGGCCAAAATCCCGAAGTAAGATTTATATGTGTGTCCTTTTTCCAGGCGGCAATACTATCGCTGGCATATATTGGGCGTATATCTATCTTGTTCTGCGTGGTTGAAAAGCCTGCAATCCTGCAAAATTCCTGTACGTTCTCATTGGATAATTTCACCACATCGTTCTTGCACAGGCTCATTATCAACTTTGCTGCAGGATGGGGTTTCTGCAAAGAAGCGGTATCATCGCCATGCAATTGCTGCCACATAGCCTCTGGGCGAGAAATAAACACACCTTCATATTTGTAATTCCCTTTTTTATCGGGAATTCTCCAAATGTCCACACAGTAATAATCCTCGACCATGTACCATTTATTTCTACAAGAAGCAATGCGAACAGAGTTTTGATCTTTAGGAAAATAACGGATTGAGTAAATATTTTCTTCTCTGCTGAATCGTTCTAGTACATCTTGCAATTTCTCTCCTGATTTGGCAGGATGGTCATTTACATATTTCATCACTTTTTCCCGTATGCCAACATCGCAAATATTTCGAATATCCCGTTCCGAAAGCGATTTCAAGGGTGCCCGTGTTACCCATTTGTCCCGAAAAACCCGCAGATATTTGTATTTTTTTTGTATTGCGGTTTTTGTTTTTCTAAAACCGTCCTTTTGAACTAAAAAAGCAATCTCATTCTGAATAGCTTTTGGGACTATGCGGTTTATATCATTTTCATCAAGATCAGTAGGATTAATCTCTTCCAAATAAGAATGTTTTGCTAAAGCTGTTTCAGCATAGAGTTTCCCCTCCTTCCCGTGATCTGGCTTGTAGGAAACAATAATAGACTTCAACACATCCTCAATATCCTGTCTCCATTTTTTATTCTGTTCCTCTAATGGACACGATGGCGCATCAATTTCACTATAACCCCTGCCGCTGTTGATTTTAGCGGCCTCAGCTATAATTCGGCGATCACAGAGGCCAATTACCAAAGCGTCCAGTGCATGATGACGGTGATCGCTTCTATTTTTATACCAAGTATCATGCCCCCGGTTAAGCAGGGTATTAAAACCCCAAAAATGGCGAAGCATACCAGTAAGCCTGCCGGGACTGGCCCAGATTGCTCTACAGTCGCAAATAACAGATAGATAATCTATGCTTGCCACGGCAAGATAAGCAGTGTCAGTTATTTGTTTTTCCAAAAAACCTCCTTCTTCTTCTCGAAAGTGAACCATTGCATCAGAAGAGAATTTCCTTTTTTTCATATTTGGCAATTTTGAGCTAATTTCCAATATTAGATTCCAATTGAAACCTTGGGGACTATTGCCAAATGCTTCATAAGGAGTTCGGTTTCCTTTTGCCTGATTACATTCCCTATGAGCAACAGTCATGTTATCGCGACTATTAAGCAATGTTCGTGACCAGGGCAGTATGTGATCTATCTCTACAGCACCGGACATTAATTGGTTAGCGGAAATTGTTCTTCCACAATAAGGACAACGCCGAGTTAATTCTCCAGAACCTAGTTCTTCCCAGAGCTTGTATTTCTTGATATCTTCACCGCTTATTTTTAATAGCCTAACAACGTCTGTCAATTCTTTCTTTATCCGTTCATTGTCTTTTTGATTTTTTGCCTGTTCCTGAAAAATCTTATCTTTCCGGATTTTACTTAATTTGAGATCCCGGTTAACTTCCAAGATGATTTGGCTGGGATTACCAAAACGGCGAACCAAGGCATTTACCAGTTTTCGTAGTTGATTCAGAGCAATATGCACAGTGGGATTGGCGATGCGACCGTACTTTTCTTCATCAATTCCATTGCAACCTTTGCCCTTGGCGCCACTGACCTGTGCGGTAAGTATTTCCCCATAATAAGGAAGGGAACGCTTTAATTCACGTTCTTCTTTTTTGGGCAAATCCATCCGTTTAATTGCAGATGAATAGGGTATCCATTCTTTGAGCATAATTTCCGAACAATCGATCATAAACTTCGATGAAAGCATTGTTGTGCCGGTCGTGTGATTGTAGTCTGAAATCTTTTGTTTTTGTTCTGCTGTTAAATCATAAGGAGTAAGATAATCAAAAACAACATTTTTATCATCTTCAATCATCAATATTTCGATGATTTCATCCTGTTTCTGTAAATCCAATTTATCCCATGCTGGGCCAAAAAATTCAGGCTTGCGAAATTCAACTGAAGTCTCGTTTCCATTAAGTTTATCTCGTTTTCTGTCTTCCAGGTTGAATGAGTTGGTGTACTTTTCACCGAATAGCTTTCGTACTCCGTTAAATGTAAGTGACTTTTGAGTATTAAGCTCTTCAAACAATTTTAGTTTCAATTCGGGAGGGATTTCTTCTTCATTGTTTTCATCATTGTAGTATCGAAGATTGTTGATCTCTTGCAGGATTCTAAAACGGTGAGCCGAGGCAAAAGCCCTGTAGCCTCTAGCTTCGCCAGTGTAAAATTGGCACCGTCCCCGTTCGGGTCGTTTGAGAGGTCGTTGAGTGAAAATAAGCTCAGAAAGCCCATCCCAGTTAATGTCCTTAAAATGTTTTTCCTGTTTTTTTCTGATTTTATCAAATTCAGTTTTATACATTTCTCTAGAAGGATAGAAAGTATAAATAGCTTTTGACTTTTCTATTCTGGCTTGAAAGCGAACTGGATTCCCTTTTACCCGTTGTCCGTTAAGCCATTGGCCAAGGGTTAGACCTCGTAGCTCTGATTCCAGAGACTTAATACCGCCTAACATACCCTCAGGTTCTGCAGTGTTTTCCGTCTGCTGTTTCTTCTTCTCCATGACATTTTCTGCTTCTTTCTTTATCCGCCCTGACTTAAAACCTCGGCGAATTGCGAACTGCATCATAATCCGTCCCAGTTCATAAGGTTTCAACTTACGTTCCAAAGCTTCTGCACGAATCTTATATGGGTTATCCCGCGCAATGACTAATTGTTCATCCCGGTTTTCCGGCATGAGTTTGTTATTGACAAGGAAATTGAGCATGACCTTTTTTCGTTGGATTTTCCGGTCACGCTGTCGCCGCATCTGCCGGGCATTCCGCCGGGCCTCATTGAGCGGTGTTCCGGTTTGCGCTTCCCGACCATCAGGGAAGATACGCACCCCCATTTTAATTACTTTCGACACTTTTGGTGTCTCCGATTTCTTTGATTGAGATAGTCTAAGAACTGCCCAACCGATGGAATTTGTACCTATATCTAGTGCCAAGCGCCACATAGAGGCCCCCTTGAGAAAAACCTGTGCCTCCAAGGTTAATCGGGGTTAGGCCTTGAGACCCCTAACCAAAGAGGCATACTATATAATAAGTCAATTGTTGAACAATATCAATATATTAAAAACAAGCAAACCTACGATAGTCGTGTTAATGATGATATAATGCATTCCTTCACTATAATTTTGTATACACACATATCTACTAATATAAGCTAATACAGTTTACTCAGGAAATTGGCCAGCTGCAACGCAAACCTATTATTTCATATTAGATAGGTTTGCCCTTGACAAATACTACTCCATCATATACAATAAATCTACAGTTTATTCAGGAAATTGGTCGTCTGTTAACAAGGCTCTTCCCCGTCAAGGGGAGGTTAAAATTCCGTAAGGGATGGCCACAAAATGACGCCTTTGGGCGGCAAGAAAAGGAGGGTACGCCCTCCTTTTTTTATGGTACCCATTGTGGTTCAGAAGAAGCAAAGCATAGAACTATATGGGTTTGAGATGAAGGCTGCTTGCAAGATGAGAAATTAACGATTATTTTGACGGATGTCAGATTTTATTTCTTTAATTGTTTGTATCAAATTTTTTTCAATAATTCTGTCTATTGTGTTCAGCATAGTATCATTATAAATAATTTCTTTTTCATTCACAAAAAAGTAATAAACAGGAACCTCTACAGAAAGGGCAAGTTTTTCCAACAAATCGGCTGAAACAAAATTCAACCCTCTTTCTATAGAACTTAAATGCTTAACAGATATGTCTACTTTTTCAGACAGTTGCTCTTGGGATAGTTTTTTGGCCTTGCGGTAAAGTTTTAGGTTTTCTCCAAAGACAGATTTTATGTTCATAAATATTAGTTTATGGACAAATAAACGGTATAAAACAAAGTATAACGTTTAATATTTGGTAGAAATTTACAAAAATACACGCAAAATGTGTATTTTTTATTGACAAATAGACTTATTCCGTGTATTTTTATGATTATATTAACCTTTTAGGTGTGGTATTTGGAAATATGAGGTTTTTTTGAGATATGGATCTTACTATTGATGGTGAGAATTTTGAGGAGGTTGGTATTAGATTTTTTCGGAAGCTTGTAAAAAATTTACTGCCTTACTATTTTGTAAAAAAATTTCAAGAGGCCCACGAAAACAAAAATCAGTGTGTAAAAGAGTATGATTCTTATGATAATGCATTAAAGGACTGTCCTACTCAAAACGCTTATGAAAATACAGAGCTTTGTCTTGTGATTGCCGATAAAACAAACAGTAAATCATATAAGAAATATAGCGGAGAAGCCGTATATGCTAAACGGTACAAATATATTTTTAGTTGCCGCTATTCATAACTACTTTTCAATGTTCCCTTCTGATAAAATAACAATCCTTGATTTTGGAGGGGCTTGTGGGAGTCATTATTTTGAAACAAGACGGTTATTTCCTCACGATGCCAATTTAAAATGGATTGTTACTGAAACTCCCGGCATGGTCGAATCGGCGAGAATACATGGTATTGAAACAGAAGAATTAGTTTTTATTGATGAATTGAAAAAAATCGACAACCCTATTGCCTTTGTTCACAGTTCAGGGGCATTGCAATATGTCCCAGACCCTTGGGTATACCTAAAGCAACTGATGGATTTAAATCCAAAATATATGTTGTTTAACCGAATGATGTTTAATGAGAATGACAGGACTTTCGTAACAATACAAAAGTCAAGGCTTTCTGAGAATGGGCCCGGGCCTATGCCTGAAAAATATAATGATAGAGTAATAACTTATCCACATACGACCATATCATATAAAGAATTTACCAACATAATAACCTAAAATGGCTATGGCCTTGAATGGAGTTTTGAGGAAAAATCAGGTTCATACCATATAAACAATGAGAAAATAACGGGAAAGGGATTATTGTATAAGAAGTGTACATAGGAAAATTGGGTATTTCATTTTACGATCTGGTTGTGTACGCCCTCCTTTTTTTTATCCAACTCTAGAGTAGTGTCACCTTGTACGTTAACTTACCATATTTAGTCGCAGAAGAATAAAAAATTTAACCACGGAGTTTTAATTTCCTCATTCCTAATTCCACATTCCTCATTTTCAAAAAGGTGTCAGTCACCAAATTCAAACCCTAATCTCCTCCCCCTTCCCCGCTGACTCGTAAATCGCATCCAAGAGCCGCGCACTCTCAAGCACATTGTCAATGTGGCTTCGCGTTCTAAGGCCCTTCTTCACAGCCTCAATAAAACGCAGGTCTTCCCTCTCGTACATGTTGGGGATTTTATACGCCGGCTTTACCGATTGGAGCAGCCCACCTTCGCTGGTGTAATAGGTAAAATCCTGGCCGTACATAAGACGAATACCGCCTTTGTCGCCCATAAAGTCAATGAACATTTCCCGCTGGTCTATGTTCTGTGCCCACGCGCCGTTAAAGCTGATGCTCGCGCCACTGGTGCGGATAAAGCCGGTAACCATGTCGTCAACATCGCAGACCCCATCAAGAACCGGGGGGCCGGCCCACATGTCGGTAAACACATAAGAGGGGATATCCCGGCCCAGCTTGTTGTAAGCGTTAGCTGAAACCGTGCGGAGCTTGGCCCCGGTAATATATAGAATCAAATCCAGAAAATGAATGCCCCAGTCAATAAGAACGCCACCGCCAGACTGCTCCTTGGAAGTAAAAGCACCGCCCAGACCGGGGATGCTCCTGTAACTGCGGAAGGAGCAGTATATATGATAGACTTCTCCTAGCTTCCCCTTCTCAACATATTCTTTGATTAGCTCGACCGATTTATGGTAGCGGTTGCAGACTCCGATATTGAGTACCTTGTTCTGCTTCTTCGCCTCGTCTGCCATTTCCTTAGAAAGCGCGTAATTATTGGTGATGGGCTTTTCGCAGAAGACGTGCTTCCCTGCGCGCAGGGCATCCATGCTAATGGTATAGTGCGAGTAATTGGGGGTAAGCACATAGACCGCCTCTACTTCCTTGTCTGCCAGCGCAGTCTTGTAATCGGTCAGGGCCGTTTTTGCCCCGAATTTTGTGCAAGCAGCCGCAGCCCGCTCTTCAATAAGGTCTACCGCGTATTTTATCTCCACATCCTCCATCGAAGACAAAGGCTTTAGGTGGGCATCATTGGCTATCTTTCCGCAGCCGATTACGGCTATCTTCATTTTTTCCATATATTCCTCCGTGGGTTGGCAGTAAAAAATATAACATATATAATGCCCTTATGAAAGTCAGTGAAACATTTATTCCTACTCTGCGGGAGGTTCCGGCGGACGCGGTCATAGCCAGCCACCGCCTGATGTTCAGGGCGGGCATGATCCGCAAATTGTCAAACGGCCTGTTCGCGTATCTGCCCCTGGGTCTTAGGTCGTTCAGGAAAGTTGAACAGATCATCCGTGAAGAAATCAATGCCACGGGTTCTCTGGAAATGAAGCCCACCGTAGTTGTTCCAGGCGAGCTCTGGAAGGAATCAGGCCGCTGGGATGGCATGGGCGAGGCCCTGCTCAAAATAAAGAACCGGGTGGGCGCTGATTTTGTCATGTCGCCAACAGCGGAAGAGGCTTTTACCTCAATTGTGCGGGACGAGCTTTCCAGCTACCGCCAGCTTCCACTCTCACTTTACCAGATAAACACCAAGTACCGGGATGAAGTCCGGCCTCGTTACGGCGTAATGCGGGGCAGAGAATTTGTGATGATGGACGCCTATACTTTTCATGCAGATGAAGAAAGCCTTGACAAAGCATACCGGGCTATGGGTAGGGCCTACCGACGCATTTTTAAACGCTGCGGCTTGTCGGTAATTCCGGTCAGGGCGGATTCAGGTGCAATGGGTGGAAGCGGCTCAGAAGAGTTCATGGTTGAGAGCGAAGTTGGGGACAATACCCTGCTCCTCTGCAAGGGAACCGGCTCCCAGACCTGCGATTATGCGGCTAACGTGGAAAAGGCCGACTGCAAGCCTGATTACACGCCATGCCTTTCGGCTGACGCAGGCAAAGCCGCTGCTGCTTCAACGCCTCCCATCGAAAAAATAGATACCCCCAATGTAAAGACCATAGAAGAACTCTGCGCCTTCCTCAAAACTGAAGCAAAACACTTTATTAAAACATTGATATACAAGGCCACAAATGTGGAATTGGATACGGCTAGCGGCAAGGAGTTCTTTGCTGTAGCAATACGCGGCGATCTGGATGTAAACGAAACTAAACTGGCGGCTCTGCTTAAGGCATCGGAAGTAACGCTTGCAGGGGAGGAGGACGTAGTGCGGTTTACCAACGCGCCTGTGGGTTTTGCAGGGCCTGTGGGCCTAAAGGGGATACCCCTCATAGCAGACCCTTCGGTAACAGCGATTAACGATGGAATTTGCGGCGGCCTTGCAAAAGACCTTCATTACAGGCACGTGGCCTGGGGCAGGGATTTTGAGGCATGGATGGTTGCGGATCTCCGCACTGTCAAAGCAGGGGATCGCTGCCCGATCTGCGGTACAGAACTCTACGAAAAAAAAGGCAATGAGCTTGGCCACATCTTCAAACTAGGCAGCAAGTATACAGTCGCGATGAATGTAAGCTATCTAGACGAAACCGGAAAAACCTGTACGCCCATTATGGGCTGTTACGGCGTTGGCCTTGACCGCACTCTAGCCAGTGTGATCGAAGAACATCATGACGATGACGGCATCATCTGGCCTGTAAGCGTAGCGCCGTATCACGTAATAATCATACCGATAAAAAACGAGGGCGCTGTAAAAGAAGCAACGGATAATCTGGCCGCTGCTTTGGAAAAAGAAGGCATAGAGCTTCTTGTTGACGATAGGGACGAAAGGCCCGGGGTCAAGTTCAAAGACGCTGACCTCACCGGAATTCCGTACCGGGTAGTAATAGGCGATAAGAACCTTGCCGGCGATAACCCCAAGGTCGAGCTAAAACGCCGTGGCGAAAAAGAAAACCGGCTCGTTGAATTGAGCGCGGCTACCGGAGAACTGGTAAAAATAATTAGGGCCGAACTTGCCCGCTTAAATAGCTTGGAGTAAGCCATGAAATCATTAAAAAGAAACGCACCCATTGTCGCGTCTTTTCCTCACATAATTCACGGGGGAGACTACAATCCTGAGCAATGGATCAAATGGAAGGACGAAATCTGGAAAGAAGACTTCCGCCTGGCAAAGCTGGCAGGGATCAATTCCTTTTCGATAGGGATCTTCTCCTGGGCAGTGCTGGAACCCGCAGAAGGCGAATACCATTTTGAATGGCTTGATGAGACCATGGAAAAGATTGCGGCTAACAAAATGGTAGCTGTCCTTGCCACGCCTTCTGGCGCACGGCCCGCCTGGATGAGCCAGAAATACCCTGAAGTGCTCCGGGTGAATAGCATGGGGCAGAGGAACCACCACGGCGGACGGCATAACCACTGCCTTACATCACCGGTGTACCGCGAAAAAGTTACAGCCATGAACACCATGCTGGCTGAACGCTACGGACATCACCCTGCCCTGGGCGTATGGCATATTTCCAACGAATACGGCGGCGAATGTCACTGCCCCCTGTGCCAGGAAAAATTCCGGGCCTGGGTCCAGAACCGCTACAAAACCATTGATGCCCTAAACGATGCCTGGTGGACCAGGTTTTGGAGCCACACTTACACGGACTGGTCCCAGATTGAAAGTCCTAGTCCGTTAGGCGAAACAAGCACCCACGGGCACAACCTTGACTGGCGGCGTTTTACAACCGAACAGTTTGTGGATTTTGTTTTGAACGAAATAGCGCCTCTTAAGAAAGTAAATCCTTCAATACCCGTTACCACTAATCTAATGGGAACTTATCCGGGTATTGATTATTTCAGGCTGGCAGAAGTTCTGGATGTCGTTTCTTGGGACAATTATCCCCAGTGGACCGGAACGGACAAAGATGCTGACACCGCGATCCTTACTTCTTTTAGGCACGATCTGATACGCGGCCTAAAAAACAAACCCTTTATGCTTATGGAATCTTCGCCGTCCGCAACGAACTGGTGGCCTGTAACGAAGCTCCACCGACCCGGTGTGCATATGCTCCAGTCCATGCAGGCCGTTGCACATGGCTCCGACACGGTGCAATATTTCCAGATACGCAAAGGCCGTGGCGCTTCTGAAAAATTCCACGGTGCGGTAATAGATCACGAAGGCACTGAAAAGACAAGGGTCTTTAAGGATGTTGCGGCCCTTGGCGAGCGCCTAAAAACCCTGGACGAATTAGTTGGAACCAAGACTCCGTCTGCTGTAGCTATAGTTTACGACTGGAACATACGCTGGGCCCTTGACGATGTTTGGGGATTTTTGCAGAAGAAAACGAATTACGAACAAACCGTAATCGATCATTACAGCGCGTTCTGGCAATTGGGTATACCCGTGGACATAATTGATTCCACTAAAAGTCTTGACAGTTACGATCTGGTAGTCGCGCCCATGCTTTATATGCTGCGCCCAGGTTTTGCAGAAGCCCTTGACGCTTTTGTAAAAAAAGGTGGATACCTGGTAACGACCTACATAACAGGTTATGTGAATGAAACAGACCTCTGTTTCCTTCACGGCTTCCCAGGACCCTTAAAAAAATGCCTTGGAATCTGGAGCGAAGAAATCGACGCCCTTTATCCAGGAGAAGCCAATTCCATTAAATGGAAAGCAAAAACGTACAAAGCCTTCGACCTCTGCGAGCTTATCCATGCGGAGGGCGCAAAAGTTTTGGGAACTTATGGCTCCGATTTTTATGCGGGAAGGCCGGCACTGACAATGAACCAATACGGAAAAGGCCGGGCCTACCATATTGCAGCGCGTACCGGAAGGGACTTCCTCCTGGATTATTACAAAGATCTTGCCGCCCAGCTTAATTTAAAAAAGGCTGTCGAAAAACTTCCCTTTGGCGTAACGGCCCAGATACGCAGCGATGGTACCACGGATCACATATTCGTCATGAATTTCACTCCAAAAAAACAGATCGTAGACCTTGGAAAGGCACAAGGGAAAATAAATGGCAAATGGGAACTGCTCCCCTGGGAATGCTGGATCTTTAAGGCACCGCGCTAAGCTCGTTCTCCCAATAAGAGCTTTAGGTCGCGGATTTCGTTTATCAGCTTGGTGTTTTCGATCTGGAAACGTTTGGGAACCATTTTCTTGGAAGTACATTCCAGGCTGGCTACCAGGTTCTGGAGACGTATCTCGTGCTCATAGGCCGGCGGTATAAAATCGGCCATGACTTCGTCCATGTCTTCTCTGGAAATCATGGTGCGGTTGTCCATTACAGCCCGCTGTTTGGCCCGTATAAGCATGGATTCTATTTCTGCGCCAGAAACTTCGTGCTGGTACTTTCTGAATAATTCCGGAATTGAAAAATGATGTACCCCAAAATTGAGTTTCTTTTTTAAGGTCTCAAAGAGGGCGACTTTTTCCGCATCATTTTCCGGGTAAAACAGGGCCAGATGCTCTTCGGCGCGGCCCTGGCGCTTAAGGTCAATGGGGATAAGGTCGGGACGGCAGGTAATAAGGAACCAGATAAT
>JAIRUO010000285.1 GCA_031254385.1 Treponema sp.
AAAGAAAAACATAAGGAAGAAACGAACTTAATAAGGCTTTTTACGGATATGGGTTCGCTTATGCAAGAAATTTGCAGGAACGATCCCAGTCTGGAGGTCTATTCCTTTAAGGCTCCTCAAGAAAGTCACCCTGAAGCTTCAAGACTTATAGCGAAGCTGCGGGATCTTCACACCGAAAACGAGGAATTCGTTTACTATATCCAGCGGGCCTATGAAATGCTTTTTAAGCTGGCCTACGGCGGAACTCCCAGCGTCAACAAGAATTACCTTATTGTAAAGACGCCGGTTGATATTCCGGTTCAGAATTTCGCCGTCCATAAAATAACAAATATTGATGATAAAATCGAAAATACGGTTATGTGCGTAATGCTACGGGGAGCACTGCTGCCTTCTATGATCCTTTCTAAAGAGATACAGGAGTATTCATCCAAAGCTTATGTTACTCCCTTCGCGCTGTTCAAAATCAGAAGAGATGAAAAAAAGCACGAATATGATATGGAATATATCCTTGATCTTGACAGGTCGTATTTTAACATCAAACAACTGGACGGAAAAGATTTGATCTTTGCTGATCCCATGAACGCCACGGGCGGAAGCCTTGTTACGGTAGTCAAATACCTTTTGGGTGAGGGAATACGGCCAAAATCCATTCAATTCTTTAACGTAATTTCCGCGCTTAAAGGGGCGTTAAGGGCGGTGAGGGCCCTTGAGAACTGCAAGGTCTATACCCTGTGGATGGACCCGGTGCTGAACGAGAATGCGTACATAATGCCAGGCTTGGGGGATGCGGGCGATCGCATTAATGGCAGGGACACGGAAGCATATCCCCGGAATATTATTCAGCTTGTCGCTGATTATGGCTCCAATATCGCACGGCTATACCGTGCCCAGCTTAGGGAAATCGAAAACATGGTTCTTAATAACAGGAATCCCGCTTGAATGTCGCGAGGCTTTTTCTTGTCCTGATTATCTCCTCATTATTCTGCGCGGCCTGCGCTTCCAATGCGGCCTCTGCAGAAGAGTATTATTCCATAGGCATGGCATATTTTGAGCTTGGGAAATATGCTGAAGCGGAACAATGGCTAAACCGTGCAAGGTCGGCAGACAGGACTATGGCAGCCTCAGAATATAATCTGGGGCGTATCGCTTTTGAAACCGGCCGTTATGACGATGCGTTAATCCATTTTGAAAATATCCTTGTCCGTGATCCTCAGAATGTGATGGTTCTAAAAGCCGCAGCTTATACCTGTATCAGAACCGGCGCTTTTTCCAAGGCCGAGTCCTATTACCAAAGGGTTCTGGCCCTAGTCCCGGAAAGCGCAGATGACGGCTATAATTACGCGCTGGTCTTATTCGCCGTAACAAAGTACGCCGAATGTGAAACTGTCCTTTTAAGATACCCCCAGGCCCTGAACGAAAAACCTGATTCTCTCCTTCTTTTAGCCCGTGCCCAGGATGCGGCAGACAAAGTGGAAGCAATAGACAATTTCGCCAAATATATAGCCGGAAATTCAGCCAGTCCCACGATCCTCTATGAATATGCAGGAGCTTTAGAAAAGGCGGAACTCTATGCCAGGGCATTGGAACAATATAGGGAAAGCCTTGCCGCCCTGCGGACGGATCAAGAAAACCTAAAGAGAAACCAAATCCGCTTTGATATAGCCAGGCTGCTCCTTGTCGCAGACCCCGGCAATAATGAAGGCATCACCGAATTAAACGCTGCAATAGCAGACGGATTTAACGATATAGACGCGCTGGAAGCTCTGCTTGCCGATCAAAGTGTTGATGAAAAAAGCAAGCAGGAAATCAGGAATATAATCAGCGGCCTTAGAAGCTGATCGTAAGGGACGTGCCTATAGTGGCAAGAAACGAAAATACGCGGTTACTAAAATCGTTTGATAAATTCAGTTTCGCGTAAGCAGAAAGATTCAATGTACCCATTACGCGCACATGGGACTCATGGCCCAGTGTAAGGGAAAACTTTGAAACAGTCGTATTATTGCCCGGCGTATATTCATACACGAATTCCAGGCTTTCCCTGCGGTAAAGGTCATAATCGCTCCTGCTGAGTTCCGCCAGGGTAAGCCAGGAACTCTGGGATTCCGCCATTCTCATTATCGCCGCGTAAATAGTCCCAAGCAGGCTCTTTTCCATCGGGCAAAACCAGGCCAGGCTAAGGGAGTCTGTCCAACGCTTCTGGTTATTGCTATAACTTGAAGAACTCACGGTGAGTATGTTATTAATACTGAGCTCTGCACCGCTAAATCCATGGAAAAGAAAATCTTGTGTAGCCTGTATGCGAAAACCTATTCTCTCTCCTCTGGGTATGGAGATGCTCGCGTCAATTGAATGAGAAATCTGATCAGCCGCGTAAAACTTAAAAACAGGTAATGCTCCCATCGCGCCGAACAGATTCACGGAACTAAAATAAAGTCCGCCGCCAAAATTCAAGGTATCCTGAAAAATGTCCATTTTTTGATCTATTAACCTGTTTATCCGCATGGAGACCCTTGAGGGAATGTAAATAGACGAAACTCCATAATTGGCAGGCATCTGTAGGGAAATTTCAAAGCGTTCCGTAAAACGTCCAGAATTCAAAAAAGCACCGGAACCCAGGCCCGAATTGGCTTTTGTTAATCTATCCCGCATGGGCGCGAAGAACGAATAAAAGGGAATGTTAAACATTAGCGGCAGCGAATCTCCAAGCGTTTTTCCAAAAAGTTTTAAATCATCTTGAAAATCAAAGCCTTCGTACAAGAGATTTCGCCTCCATTCCCGTTCTTCCCGGAAGGAGATACGGTAGACACCTGAATTGGTATTCAGGGTAAGGGGAAAATCCATTCGTAACAGAAATGTTGCCAGGTGATTTTTTTCAATGCTTGAATAGATTGAAGAGCCTTCCGCGTTTAAGCGGAAACCCAAGGGCGTAGTCGCCAAGTCTGCGCCGAAATTGGCGCGGCCTTCTCTTCTGTAAGAGTTGCTGCCCGAATTGGGCAGTATAGACGCAAAGCTCCCTAGCCAGGCCGCGCCGTAATTATTCATGCCCAAAGGAATGACGGTTCTTTCGTTCCAGATTGCATTTGCACTAAGGGTGAGATCCAAAATATCTGCTATTCTTGTGGACAGGGAACTCTGCCAGCTTCTGACATAGCGCTCATTATTATAGGAAAAATCTGCGGATAGCGAATAACGGACAACACTGGTCAGGGCAATAGAAATAGAATGATCAAAAACGGAATCAAAAGGCGCATGGTTAAATAATTCCCGGAATGAAAAATATTTCCACGATCTTGAAAGGCTGTGTCCGGCCCTCCAGTAAAAATCCGCACCAGTTCCGTAACTGCTTGTGTGCAGAGAAAAAGAAAAATTTCCTGTTAACCTTAGGCCCAGAATGGATATTTCTGCCCTGTTCCTGCTGTTTAGGCCAAAAGATTTTGTAAGTTCAGAGCCTGATTCCATGGACGCGGAAAAGACAAAGTCCGAAAGAAGGGGCATACCTGATACGGAAACAATTACGCCGGGCACAGACCAGTCAACACTGCCACCCGCATTGATATGGTATGAAGAAACAGCATTTTCCAGAATCACTTCGTCTATGGCCATTTCGCCGGCTGGCAGAGAACCAGATATAGGCATAATCATGAAGGCTAGGTATGACGAGTTTTCCGAAGAAAGGCCAGGATTGTATGTTAAGGTAGCGCCAGCAGTAGTCACAGCCTTGCCGTTTATATAAATACCGTTGTCCAGATAGCGCAGTTCCACCTTTGCCCATTCCTCTAGAGCTACACCGGCCTCATCAAAAGCCGTTAGCGGAATAACTGCATCAAGAACTGTTTCGCCAGGCTTGTCATAAGACTGGGGGCCTCTGCCCAAAATAAAGCGGAGTACTGCATCATCAAGATCGTCTTGTTTAACAGAATCTGTAGCCTTTGGTCGCTGTATAAAGAAACTTATAGTCTGGTAATTGTTCAATGGTATTTTCGCAGTTCTGGCATCAGCGCCCGCGCCGGTACCTGTGCTTAGATCAAACCCTTTCCAGGCTATATTCAAAACCCTGTTTATCCTTCCGTCAGGATGAAGCCGCTGTATTATACTGCCGTAACTGGCTTCCAGACTGCTATCAATTGATTCCCACACCTCTACATTATCCGTAGCAGGAAGAATGGTTCCATTTATAGTTATTGGACGAAAGCCTGCCCCTTTGATAACGGGTGGCGCAAGGATTAACCTTCCACTTATGGTTTGTCCAGAAGTAAGAGTCGGCTGCGCAGTTATAATGATTCTGATATATTCCGAGCCTTGCAGTTTCCGTCTATCATCATCTGTAAGGACTATAGTATATGGGTTGGAATAAAGAATTTTTTCAATTACCAGTCCCGCATTTTCAGGAATTAATGAATCGCGCCCGGCAAGTGAACCGGCCTGAAAGATAATGGTTAGCTTATCAGTTTCGCCGTCCATGTCCAAAAAACGAAAGGGAACCTCAATCTGTTTGGCCCGTTCAAGCAGGGAACTATCAAGGCCAAGGGGAACTTCAAATCCAGTCCACCACTGATCTTGGGTAAGCACAAATTCTGCCGCAAGGATTTGAACGCGGCTGCCAAAGGCCGAATCCATGGCAGGGTAGGGGCCGTTCATTCCCGATATTACCGAAACAGTTGATTCAATGTTTAATAATGACGAGTTATTCCATGCTGATTGATCGCGGTAATTACGGTAAACCAATGGTGCGCGTTTTTCGATAGGATAAGAGGCTGAAGGCGAAGGTGATATAAACGATTCCCCTGCCGGAAGGCGTAAGATTACATCGTTGCCTTCCATTCCGGCAGCGCGGTAAAGGCCGGATGAATCAGGCTGCTCGTAACTAAAGCCCAGGGTAAGGCCGGCCTTGAGCCTGTCGTAATTCCAGCGGGCTTCCGCCCCAAGACCCACGGTTCCGGGATTGGAAAGGTCCTCTTCAGAATACGCGTTACCCGATAGGTTCCATCTTACGCCAATGCCAATACCGGAACTAAAAGCGCCCTCCAGATTCCAGACCGCGCCCAGGCCAACAGCAATACTTCCCGCCTTGCGCTCTTGCGAACGTTTCAGATAACTGATCCTGATTAACTCGTAAGAACCGGCTGCCTTGCGTAACGTAACTGACCCCGAAGCCGAATTGTAGACAAAATCGGGATCCAAGATTCCATCGCGGAAAACCTGTACGGAGCCTGGGACTATATCTGTCCCTATGTGGTAAAGCTCCGCCGCGCCGTAGCTTGTTACGCGAATACCCAGATCTGCCGTAAAGACCTGCCTGCCCGGTAAATAGAGTTCCGGCCAGGATTCTGTGCTGGAACCATCTGGCCATTTTGCAGCCAGGGGCCAGCGATCTTTTTCATCCCTACCGTTAAACGAAAGAGAATCACGGATCAGCCGGATTATTCGTGCGCTGCTGTTTTCAGAACTATCATTGGCGTTTACAAACTCAAATTCCCGCAGGACTTCCCCAGAAGAAAGCCGTACCAATGCCGCCTGTCCGTTAGCTGAAACAAGATACTGGTTCTGACGTTCAAATGGGGAAAATGTTCCTCTTTCATAAATAACTAGAGCAGGAATTCCGTCAATTACTACTTGTCCTGGTGCTTCATCAGATGTTGCCGATGCAGAAGGATAATTTCCGCCGCTTTGAGGATAGTCCACAAGGTTGATTGTTCTGCTGGATCCGTTAAAATATTTCTGAGCATCTCCCAGAAAACTTTTGTCATTGCCGCTACTCGGCAATCCGTACTTACCCAATGAGGTATTCCATGGTTCTATATTCCCGCCAACAGAATAAGCAACAGCGATCATTCCGTTAGGTTCCAGTGAACCTCCGGTATAAGTTCCAAGGCTCAGTTCCAAAAGCCCGTAGTGGCTACTTGCAGAATATTCGCTTGGTTCCAGTATGCGCCAGCGCCGTCCGTCTGATGGGCTGCTAAATGTTCCGTTGCGGTCTTCTATATAAACAACAGGTATGCCGGATAGATTTTCATCAGGAAGCACAAATGAGACGCCGCGCAGAGGACGGGTAATATCTGCGTAACTGAAATTGCGTTCGCTGCCCCCGGTAAATACCTTTTCTTCCCGAAAGGCTAAATCGTAGCGGGCCATGCCGTGCAAAGTAAAGGAACTGCCGCCAAATCGGCTATAAAAGCCAAACGAAGAAGGGGCAGCTTCTCCTAAATCAAGGTAGGGAAAGGCCGGGAAATTCAGCCCTGTATTCCCTATGCCAACGTACTGGACAAATTCGCCGGGAAAGCCCTGGTAACCGGCACTGTAGGTATTCAGGTGGTAATCATCCAGAAAAGACGCTTCCACAAACCAGCGTTCCCTTATCCACAGGGAAAGGGTCAAATCCGCTTCCTGCGCAAAAAGGGAAGTATCTCCAAAATTAGCAAAGTTTCCCAAAGGGCTAAAGGTCATGCCCAGTCCGGCGCTAAAAGTCCCTTTCCAGTAACCAAAAATTTGGAGGGAAACGCTGGAATCTGCAATATCCAGGGAAATCAGTTCCGGCCTGGCTTCTTCGGTTATCCTGCGCTTGAGGGCTTCAACATCAAGATCTGAAGGGTCTTCTTCTTGGCCAAAAACACAAAAAGGAAAAGAAAATGAAAAAATAATATAAAATGCTACCAGAACCGCATAACTTGCCCGGCGCATACTTAGCAAACCATTCATTAATAGTGTATATTATATCAGTATCATGATAGTTTCCATGATCCAGTTTATCTTTGAAATTCCCGGCGTGGATAGCATCAAAGAAAAACGCCGTGTAATCCGTTCCATAAGGGACAAGCTGTATCAGCGCTTCCACATGAGCATCGCGGAAGTCGATTTACAGGATTCCCTAAGTTTTGCCCAAATGGGTGGCGCTCTGGTTTCCAATTCCAGAAGTTTCGGCGAATCGGTTATGCACAAGGCGTTTGAATTGATAGAAAAAGAAATGCCGGTAAGGATACAAGACATGAAAATACATTCGGAGGAATTTTGAACGGCATCAAAAAGAGAAAAGTTGGATTCTTTTCTTTCCCTACTCCTTACTCCCTACTCCCTATTCCCTATATCCTCATTATTGCGGGAATGACATCCTGCCTGGGGGTAAACGCGGACATAACGCTGAACGCGGATAATTCGGGAACCATTAGCCTGGAGTACAGGATTTCCCAGGCCTTTGATTCCCTGGGGAGGCTTGACGGAAACGAAGCGCGGCCGCCTCTTCCGGTGGGAAGAATGGATTTTGAAAGGACTGTGGAGCGGATTCCAGGGATGCGGCTTCTGTCTTATGTTTCAAGGGATTCTGGAAGCGACAGGATAGTTACAGCAAGGCTTGAATTTTCAACGATCGATGATCTTTTACAGTTTTTGGATGCCTCAGGACAAAGGGCAGATTACGTACCCGGACAAAAGAAAATATCCTTTATCCTTAATCCTGGGAATAACGCTTCTACTAGCGAGTTCAACGCGCTGATCAGCCAGATAAGCCAGGGCTACAATATAGCTATTAGCATGAGTTTTCCTTCTGAGGGAACGGTAAATGTTCTAGACGCGGAAGGAAGGGCTTCCATCGCAAGGGCAACGGTTCAGCCTCGTGGAAGAAAAGTTTCCGCATCCCTGCCTCTGGAAACAGTTCTTTCTGATGAAAAGGGGATTACTCTGGAATTCCGGTGG
This sequence comes from Treponema sp., assembly GCA_031254385.1. The sequence goes on from JAIRUO010000285.1 coordinate 7,687, forward strand.
TAGATAAGGGCTTCCCTATTACCCGCGTCAGGCTGTCCGCATGATCAAATACTGCTTCTGGCCAAAAACTGCCCCTAAAATCTTTGCGGAGGACTATCTCCAGATTTAGGGGATTAGGCGGATTTTCACCTAATATAAACATCAGCGAGTTATCATCCATGCGCTCCAGCGGTACAGGAGCCAAGTGTACCTGGGGCGTTTGATTGTCTTCGCTTTTAAGAAAAAGATTAAACCGTAAAGGCTCTGCCGGAGACTCTAGGGTAACATTCACAATCCTGCTTTCCTGAAATATTGATTCGCTCAGTGTAATAGATAAAAGGCTGGCATCTTCAGAAATAAGCTGTCCGGCTTTTTCTGGTTCTCTCGTAAAAACGAAAATATTCAGCGCGGTAAAAGTTAGCAGCAATATCAAAAAACTTATGTGAGTGCCAAGGGAAATTATTCGCGGGGCATGATGTTTTATCCCGGTTACGGCCTGACCCGGCAACATCAAAGACTTTTGTACCCTTGCGCTATTTTGCCTTAGCAGGGTCATGCCCCTTTTTAAGAGCAGTATCACGGGAAGGCATAAAAGGGCAATCTGCAATGTGGCAAACCAATTTCTGGCCCCCCCCTGGCTTATAAAAAAGTATACCGGAATGATGCCTGTTTCCCTGATATTATTCAGAATACCCAGGGCCCAGAGCGGAACAAATAGCGCTGTAATAAAAATTAGAACTGGCTTTTTTAGAAAAGCGCCAATCAAGGCAAATAAAAAGGCCCAGAGAAAAACCGCTACAAAAGTAAAATCCAGGGCTAGTGCGCTTAATAAGCCTATTGCCGCGATTATTACCGCTGACACACCCAAAAAATCTGCCTTCCTATAAAAATGAAAGAGGTTGAGCAGGCGGAAAAGCAGCATAAAAAGCCAGCCAGCCAATAGGATGATAAGGATAGAGCTTATAAAATCCGTCCCGGCTGCAGGAGCGTTAAAGAAATCATGCAAAAACGAAAAGAAGAAACCTGTCCCCCGGATAATAAGAACCATAAGCGGTAAAAGCACTATGAATATCCAGCAATACCGGAAAAAAAGGCGTATTCCCGAAATAAACGCTATTCTGTTTATGGTTGAAAAGAAGAGAAGCCCGCTTATAAATAAAGCCATACTGACAAGCAGAAATATTACCGCAGCACTTTCAGAAATAAAAAACACAGAGCCGGGCAGTGATAGTAGCACATAATGGCGATCCGGGTTTTCTGGAACCGCATTAATTCGCATCGAATAGTCCAGAAGCAAATCTGCCAGTTCCACTGCTTTAATTTTATTGCGCCCTGTATCTTGAGCCGGGATCAGGCTGATGCCGTTTATTTCTCCTTCCCAGAGCAAGGCTAGTGCCCCGCTGCCCTCGGTTAATCCAAGTTTATAGAGTTCGTTATACCTGGCCTCAAAGGACGCTGGAATTCCGTGGTTTTTGAATAACGAGGGCAGATCTTTTACCAAATCCAGCGGAGCAATATACTCGCCCGAACCATGGCGTATAATCAGGGCATCTGGATATGTATAAATATTCAGATAACAGACCACCCAGGTATTCGGCATGTCTGACAGGCTGATAAGATCCCTTAATCCTTTATGGCTAATTCTGTAATCTAATACGCTAATTTCATCCCCCAGAAATGCGACCAGAATATCACCTTGGAAATTAGCTCCAGAAAAATTCCCCGCCCGTTTTTTCACAGCGGCTATAAATTCCAGGGCTGTTTCTACGGCAAAGTCCGCATCGATGGGAACCGCTAGAACAAAGGTTAAGGGGGCAGTCTCCTTTTCATCAGCCGATCTTTGTGGATTGAAAGGTATTTTTACATGAACAGAAGAACCAAATCCTCCATAATCTTTTAGCAAGTGGCGTAGCTCGTAATCTGTATTATTTTCTGTCAAAATACGAATTAATGTGTTGTACTCATAACTCTGGCCAGAAATGAATTGAGAAATTTGAAAGAGTATCAGTATAAGAAGTATTCGGCGCATTATGTGTTAGTAATGTACCACAATTCAGGCTAAATTAACAGCTTGTTGAAACTATCCGGGCAAACCCTTACCGGCCTATGAGCAAAAGTGTCCCAAGGCCAGTTGCCAGAACGCCAGCCGCTATACAGCCCCATTTCCAGAGTTTGTTTTCTCTTTCAAGGCGCTGGATTCTCTGTTCCACTGCCAGCCGATAAGCCGCGAAGGATTGTTCCAAGCTCACCAAGGAGGATTCGGCTCTCTTCAAGGCTGTCAGTAGCTCGGTCGATTCCGTCAGCGAGTTCTCCGCTCTGTTCGATAGCTCCGCTGAGACGATCCGCAAGCGCTCCAGCTCTTGCCTCAAGCCGTCCAGTTCCTGTTTCGATAATTCGAGCATGTTCTGTAATTCTCTGGAGTTCTGTCTGGAGTCTAGAAGCTCGTTCCGAAGCCTCTCGTTGAGCAGCGAGAGCTGATTCGAGATCTCTGTTAACCTGTTCAAGGCGGCGCTTGAGTTCTGCTGATTCTCCGGATA
>JAIRUO010000005.1 GCA_031254385.1 Treponema sp.
CAGGGGCTGGAAGAAATGACCGACAGCGAGATCCTCTTCTCCAAGCTTGGAAAAGTCGAGAACTACACAGATGATGAAAAAGAAGACGCAAAGTCAAGACGCTATAAGCTTGTGTCAAAGTTCATCATGGAGAAACTTTCCGAACTCAGAGCAGAAATTGATCCCGAAACGTATGATCAGCTCAATATCCGTGAAAACCTCAAAAAGATTATTGATATTGAGAATATCAGGAGCCGTGGCTTTAACACCGCCATCAATTCCATCACTTCCATTCTTGATACTTCCCGCATGGGGTACCAGTACATCGAGAACCTGAAAAACGCAAGGGAAGTATTGATTCGGGAATATGAAGACGCTGATATTGCCAATCTTCCCGATGAACGCTATCAGATCAAGCTTAAGTACCTTGATAATGCCCAGCTTATTGAAGAGCGGAAGGCTTACGATGTCCAGCTTAAGAGCTTTGAGACTGAAGTTAAGCATGTCTGCGACATTGTTAGCGTTATTTATGAAGACGGAAAACCCGCCGGCAAGGTCGTTGACTTTAACGATCTCTCGAAAAAACTTAAGCCCAAAATCAAGACAAGGATTAAGGACAAGACCGGAGAACCTGTCTACGAAGACATTGACAAGGTCTGGGACGAAATTTCCTTTGTCAAACCCGCTGAAACCGAAGTGGAACGCTCCAACAGGACCTACATCTACGAAAAAGACGCTGTCCGCAGAAGGATTATTCTGACTATGGATAAGCTCCAGGCCATGTACGACTATCAATACCCGGTAGAACGCAGGGTTATCGAAGACAGGCTTCATTTCCTGGAAAGGGAATATTTCAAGTTTGACTACATGATCAATCCATATCATGTCCAGCCCGGCCTTATTCTTGATGTTGATATCACTTCCATCAAGAGAAAAAAGGCAACCCTGGACGGTATGGCCAATGTGCTCAACGAATTCCTGCACGGCGTTTCCAAAGGCTTCCAGGACGCGGCTTTTGCTTCGTTCAGCAGGCGGCGCTCGACTGTGCGCGAAGACATCAACCAGTCCTTTGGCGGCGATGAAGAACCTGCTAAACCAGCAGCCGCAGCAGGCGGGGCTTCATACCTGGATATGATAAACAGCGATGATTCGGGCCAAAAATCAATTGCGGCTCCCAAAGCAAAAAAGGGCGCAGCAGAACCCAAAGCAGCAGGCAAACGCGGCCGTAAAAAAGGCGGCGTTGTCAAGCGGCGCTAAACCGTCCTATTGAAACCGCAAAGGCTGTCCATAATCTTGGACAGCCTTTTTTATTACTCGCTTTACGCAAACAAAAGAGGGACCACGGATTACGCGGATTTTTGCTGTCCTACGGACAGCTTGGATTTTCACGGATAGGAGAGATAAAAATTTCCTGTCCTCTTATCCGTGCTAATCCGTCCCCATCCGTGTAATCCGTGGTTCTTTTTACGAAAATTGAGTTACAAAAACTCAAGCCTTCTTTCTGCGGGAATTTACAAAGCGTAAAAAGTCATTGATATTTTTTACCACTATGCGATCGGGGAATATTTCCATACGGCGCTGGTTAGCAAAATTATTAATAATATCACGGGTATCATTAACCGTCATTCCCGCCCAGTGGGCTATGTCATCTATCGTGGTTTTGAATTCCCTGGCTTCGGTAATCCTGTCAATATCTGGCTGTGTTTCGTCCAGCATAAGGAATACGTCGGCGATTTTTGCCTGGGGTTCGCTTAAGGTCAGGATCATAAAACGGCGCTTGGAATCATAGATTCTCTTAGTAAACATCTTGAGGAGCTTTAAGGCTATCTGGGGATTTCCCAACATCAATATCTCAAAATTCTGGCTGTTGAATTCCAGAACCTTTACAGTGTCCAGAGCAATAGCCGTGGCGGAACGGGGCGAATTTTCCAGAATCGCCATTTCGCCAAACATCTCCGAAGGCTGAAGTATATCCAAAGTCCGCTCTATGTCGCCAATTATTTTTACCAACTGCACGCGTCCGGACTGAATTAGGTAGAAATTGTCTCCCGGTTCAAATTCCGAGAATATCATTTCCCCCTGTTGAAAAACTCTGGTAAATCGGCCAAAGGCCGACATGTCCATTCCTGCCATTATCCCTCCAGCGCCTTTAGAGCCCGCTTGGCTTTTGCATGAGATCCGTCTTCTTCATTACCGGGCATTGAAATGATCTTCCTATAAAAAGTCGCAGCCTGTTCCTTGCTGTTATTTTTTTCATAAGACTGCCCCATATAGAAAAGGGAGTCTGCCAAATCCGGATGTTTGGGATATTTGGTAATCATCATTGTATAATACTTTATACAATCATCAAATTTATTCATTAAAAAGAGGCAGCGGCCTATTTCAAAGGTGCTCTTGGCGACATATTCGGGATCCGAGTTAGCATCAACGATTCTCTTGAAACCCAGATAAGCTTGCTGGTATTTCTGCTGTGAAATAAGGCTGACTGCGTCATAATAGGCCTTTGCCATATCGGTCATATCCGACTGGGCAGTGGGGGCAGGTCCCGGAGCAGGAGTACTCGCGGCGGGACTGGCAACGCTCGGAGGACCGCTGGGGGCGACGCTTCCACCTCTGGCAATGGAAACTTCCGCTGTTTCAAGGTCTTTAGCAGCCTGCTGTGCGTAACGGCCGGTTGGGTAATAGGTAAGATAGCGGCTAAAAATATACTTTGCCTGGCTAAAACGTTTATTTTTAAGATAATATTGCCCTACGTTAAAGAGACCAGCCTCAGGATTCACCTGCTCCTCTTTTGTCATAAGGCTGGAAACCTGGGCATGAATACGCCGCATCTGGTTAGAAAAAACCTTGAGCATCTTCATTATGATCCGGGTATTTGCCGCGGCAAGGGCTTCAAATTCCGGGACTGTAAACGCCATGACAACCGCATCCTGGAGGGCCATCGCGTTTTCTTCCCGCGCATAGCGCCCCAAAGCGGATTTTACCCCGAAGAATTCGCCGGGCTGAACAAGGTCGCGCATATCTTCCCCAGTCTCAATATTTTGGTAAGCCAGGCTTACCTTACCGCTTTGAAGAATAAAAACCTTATCCGCAGGATCGCCCTGGAAATAAATAAGAGAACTAGTTCTAAACTGCATCGGCTTGGGCATTTAATTCCTTCCTATGTTTCCTTAAGTGG
>JAIRUO010000035.1 GCA_031254385.1 Treponema sp.
CACTTCACCTAATTGCAGCAATGGCATTTTGGCGGTAACAAGCATTTCAGAAGGATCGCTACGGTCGCAGAGTTTTCTATATAAATTACCAGACATTTCGATGATCTTGAGCCCGACCATTTCCTGAAAACCGTTGATTATCCCCTTTGCCCATGACGATATATTCTCTGTAGTGATGATTCGGGTAATCTCAAGACCAGCCTTAAACGCCTGTTTTATTGATTCAATCCCTTCTATAAATATCTCGTTATTTCCGGCTCGCTTGGTGCGGTTGTTTTTAAGAGATTCAATAATCTGAAATTCTGCGTTCTCCACGCTAATCAAAAGCTTTTTCATGATTCAAAAAGTGAAAGCTGTGTACCTTTTTTGGAATTATCTGCATTTGATTCGGGTAATTCCAGAGTACTCATATATATGAAAACTTCATCCACGCCCCCAACTATGTTATGCTTCTTACAGGTATCATTATAAATAGCCATGAGCCTTCTAGCGTTATCGCTTGAAAGTTCGTAACTGTTACCGTATTTCCGCTGGTACTTTTCTTTTAGCCCCGGAAAATGAGTATCCAGCTTCTCATAATAATACTCCCTGTCTCCTTCGCGCAGAGTCATTCCCATGCCAAAACAGAGAATACCTTGGACTTTTGCTTCAATACAATAGCTCAATATGCCCCGGATATTTTCTTCAGTATCATTGATAAAAGGAAGTATGGGGCAAAGCCATACAACGGTTGGTATGCCGTTATCGTGCAGGGTTTTTAATGTTTCAAAGCGTTCTCTAGTGGTCGAAACCTTTGGTTCAAGAATTTTGCATAACGCCTCGTCATAAGTGGTAAGGGTTATTTGCACAACGCATTTAGCGTTGTGGTTGATTTTTTTTAGGAGATCCAAGTCTCTAAGTATAAGGCTTGATTTTGTCTGAATCGCCAGGCCAAAGCCATATTTTTCGATTATCTGGAGGCATGAGCGCGTAACGGCAAGGCTTTCGGGAATGGGTATGTAGGGGTCGCTCATAGCACCCGTGCCTATCATGCATTTTTGGCGTTTCCGCCTGAGCCTGTCTTCCAGCAGTGCCGGAGCGTTGATTTTGATTTCCACGTCCTCAAAGTCGTGCTTCATGTCATAACATTTGCTTCGGGAGTCGCAGTATATACAGCCGTGTATACAGCCCCGGCAGAGGTTCATGCCGTTAGATGCGGACAAAATGCCCTTGGCTTCGCTAAAGTGCATTACATATTTTTAGCACAAAAAAATTAAAAAACAAACCTGAGGAGGCTTTGATCAACCCAAAGAGTAAGCCTACTGCCGGGCGCAGGAGGGTTCATCCGCTTTCCTGCGCTAAGTTCAAAGGGAATGGGTTCTGCGGACTGCGGTCCAAGGAGAAGCTTAAATACCAGACTCTTGCCTTCAAAAAGGGAATCGGTAAACAAGGCGTTAAATGATTTCCGGCCCGCTGCGCCGGAATCCTCAAAAAAGATTGTGTCCTCGGGAATAAATAGTTTAGGCGGAGTGGAATCATTTAGCGAATAGTCATTATTCGAGTCATTCGGGACTATCAGGCTCCCTAACGGACAAGAAACTTCAATGCCGCCTTCACGTTTCCCTGTAATTTTGCAGGGCAGTACCTGACCTGCGCCAAAGAACCTGGCCGCAATTTCCGTTTTTGGTGTAAGGAGCATATCCCTTCCTGCGGCAGTCTCTATGATGCGACCGCCTGTCATAAGGGCAACCCGGTCTCCGAGCATTATGGCCTCTTCCTGGTCATGGGTAACAAAAACGCAAGGCGCGGTCGAACCGGAAAAAGACGAAGTCTGAAAATACGAAGTTTTCCGTATATCAAGAAATTCCCTGCGCAGACTCTTTCTCAAAGGCGCGTCCAGGCTAGAAAAAGGCTCGTCCAACAGCAGCGCTTTGGGGCTGGATGCCAGCGCTCTGGCAATGGCAACCCGTTGGCGCTCGCCGCCAGAAAGCGTGTCGATGCGTCTTGACGCATAACCAGAAAGATGTACCATATCCAGCGTTTCTTCAATAATACGGTTACGCTCTTTTCGCCTAACGCCTTTAATAAAAAGGCCGTAGGCTATGTTTGCGCCAACATCCAGATGGGGAAACAGGGCCAAATCCTGAAACACCACGGAAATATTGCGCTTATAGGAAGGCAGATCGGTAACGTCCTCTCCATCAATAATCACTGTTCCCGACTCTGGCTCTGCAAGACCGGCTATAAGGTTAAGCGCCGTGGTCTTGCCCGAACCGGAAGGCCCCACCAGCGCAAGGGTTTCGTCCGCGTTCACATCAAGGTCGAGCAAGACTGAAAAGTCTCCATACGTTTTTTTGAGGGCTGTAACTTTTAAGCCACGCCCTGGCTCTTTTGCAGACGGGTTAAGCCACATTTTTCCTCCCGGCTTCCGAAAGGAGGAAACACGCAACACAGCCCAATATCAGCATGGTTCCTGCGGCGCAGGCCGTACCGTAACGGTAAGCGCCCACGGCCCGGTAAATGTATAGCGGCAGGGTTTCCCAGCCCTCCATGCCAAGCATCATCACCGCGTTGAGTTCACCCAAACTCAAGGCCGCAGCAAAACCCCAGGCCGAGCGTATACGTGGCAACGAAAGGGGAAGGGCAGTTGTCAGAAGTCCGCGCAAAGGTCCCGCGCCAAAAACCGAGGTCGCGCTCAGAATATTGGCCGGCAGGGAACGGAAACCTTCCGAAATAAAATTAAACGCAAAGGGTAAGGCGCTGACCGCATGAAGTATAACTAGGGCTAAAGGGGCGCGAGAAAAGTTTCTACCGTAAAGGATGATCCAACCAAGCCCCAGGACTATGCCGGATGACACCATCGGAGCAGCGGCAAAAAACCGGACTATATTAGCCCACGCCGAATTTCCCCTGCCTTGCTCTTGAAGGAGCTTCACCGACCCTGCCGCAAATATCGCAAGAATGCAGGCCATAGTTGCTGAGAAAAAAGCCAGCGTAAGGGAACGGCCCAGTGCGGGCAAACAAGTGTCGCCTAACGATTGCCACCATCTTAGGCTCAAAACCTGAGCTGCGGAACGGGACGGCCTGTAAAGCAAAGATTCCAACGGTATGGAGAGGAGAGGGCCTAATATAAAAAAAGCCATCGCAAGGCAGTAGACAATCATTATAATCCACGAAGCAATAGAACGTTTGCCTGCTTCGACCCGTTCATGAACATCAGTTTTTATCATTTGGGATTTTCTGCCAAAAACCGTATATGTCAGAAAGAGGGAGACAGCTACGAGGGTTTCCACAAGGGCCAAGGCTCCGGCATTTTGGTAGTTCAAAAAAATCCTTGCGTGTCGGTATATTTCCACAGCCAGAGTGGTGGAGGCAGGGCCACCGCCTAGAACCAGCACTACCGCGAAACTGGTAAAACAGTACAAAAACACCAGCAAAATCGCGGACAAAAGGCTAGGAACAGCAAGAGGTAGTATCACCGTAACGGCGGTCTTTACTGGAGAGGCCCCCAGGCTGGCCGCCGCAGGAGCGTAGGCTCTTCGCGCCCTGCCAAGGCCGTCTCCCACAAGGCGTATCACCAGAGGGAAATTGAAAAAACCGTGCGCCAGTATTATGGCCTCCGGCTTGTACAGTATCCTTAATGGGCCTTCAGTCGTGCCGGTCAGGTTTATAAATATTTGGTTCACCCAGCCTGAGTTCCCAAAGAAAAGCACGAAGCCCAAAACCACAAGTATCGAAGGCATGGCAAAGGGAACAGCCGTAAGAGTTCTAAGGATAGGTGCAAAACGAGAACGGCTGTTCCCGATGAACCATGCACCGGGAAGTCCCAGCGCCAGGGAAACAAGTACGCTGAAAAACGCCTGCTTTATGGTAAAAAGCGTTATGCTACCCAATGCAGCATTTTCCCAAACCGTTACCGCACTGTCTCCTTGCATCAAAGGTGCATTCACCAAAGGAGCGAAGCTTGCGCTGTATGGCAGCACAAAAGCAAAGGCCGCTGCCAGAACCGGCAGCAGCGCCAACCACCATACAGCAGGACGACGGCTCATCGCATCAGAGCCGCCCATTCGTTAAGCTCTGCTTCGGACACGGGGCCGGGCAGAAGGGGTCTATCGCTTTTGGGATTGATCCTAAAAGAAGAAGGCAAGGGTAAATCAATAACTGGGTACATCCAGTTGGTAAGAGGAATGATGCTCTGGAAATCGTTGCTCAGCATAAAATCAAGAAACAGTTTCGCATTATCCTTGTTTCTCGCAGCCGCTAAAAGACCGGCAACTTCAATCTGCAAGGGATGACCGTTAGTAAAAATCGCCGCCTTGTACCGCTCGGTATCTTCATACTCAAGATGGTAGGCCGGACTTGTGGTATAGGAAAGAACCAGGGGCGCTTCGCCTCTGGTAAAAAGCCCATAACCGGAACTCCAGCCTTCTGCTACGGTGAGGATCGAAGGTCTGAGCCGCCGCCAATAATCCTGCCAACCAGAGCCGTAAACTTCTTTTACCCAGCTAAAGAAACCCAGGCCCGGAGACGAGGTGCGGGGATCCAAAAGAATAAGACTTTGCCTGTATTGGGGCGCAGTTAGTTCTTCAAGGCTCCGAGGCGGGGTGGGCAGTTTTTCAGAATCGTAAACTATGGCAAAGTAGCTGTAGTCAAAGGGGGTAAGGCGGAAAGCTGTGTCTAGCACAAGCTCACTGAAAATGTTTTCAGCGCCCGCTGGCCGATACGCTTCAAGAAGCCCAGAACCAAGAACACGCGGTGCAAGGTTTTGATCCACTCCCAGGATAATATCCGCTCCGGCATTTCTTCCTTCCAAGAGGAGCCGGGACACAATTTCCCCAGCATCGCCGGGGCTTACCCATGTAATTTTAATCCCGGTCTTTTCCTCAAAGACCCTTGCAACATCAGGCCCCGGCCCCCACTCAGAATCAAAGGAATCGTAGGTCCAGATTACAAGCTCTTTACCTGAGCTTGAACTGTCTGCGGCTTGCCTGTTGCCTAAACTAAAGGCATATAAAGGCAAGGCTAATAGAACGACAATAAAGAGAACAATTTTGGATATGCTGATTTTTTTCATGCACAATCCCTCCGCCGGCATTATCCGGATCAGGTTCTACGGGTGTAATCT
>JAIRUO010000038.1 GCA_031254385.1 Treponema sp.
ACTCCCCAATGGAAAGAAAGAAGTTTCCATGAAAGATGGGTTGCCGGGGATACCATGAATATGTCCATAGGCCAGGGCTATACCCTGGTAACTCCTTTGCAAATGGCAAACATGACCGCAATGGTGGTAAATGACGGGGTCGTATACGAACCTCACCTTCTAAAAGAAATACGAGATCCCATGACCGGAGCCATTGAGCAGAGCGTACAGCGCCAGGTTCTTCACAGAAGCAATATTGCGGCTGATGTTTTCAAGAGAGTACGCGACGATATGCGCGGTGTTATCAGTGAAGGAACCGCCAGGTATCCTCTAAATATAGGCGCCGTGGAAATAGCTGGGAAAACCGGCACCGGAGAAGTTGGGTTTCAGGACAGATGGCATTCCTGGTTTACATCTTTTGCACCATATCAAACAGATAACCCAGAAGAAAGAATTGTAGTAACAGTTTTGGTAGAAGCGGCAAACGATTGGGAATGGTGGGCCCCCTATGCCTCCGCGATAATCTATCAGGGCATTTTCGCAAACCAGACTTACGAAGAGGCCATACGTACCTTGGGTATACAAAACTCGCAGCCCATAAGCGGTTGGCGCGAATAAGCTCAGTGTCAATGGAAACCCACTATGTAAATCCCCTTCATGATTTGGGGGAATTGCTTTTAACTGTTGAAAAACCCGATCGATATATAGGCGGCGAATACGGACTGCTGGCAAAAAAAGAAGCCCCCTTCCAGACAATTATAGCCTTTCCCGATCTATACGAAATAGGAATGTCTAATAACGCCATGCGTATTCTTTATAACTCTATAAACAGGATAGAAGGTATATCCTGTGACAGGGTTTTTGCAGTTGCCCCTGACTTTGAAAGTCTGCTAAGAAAGCGCAATATTCCCCTCTACGGCCTTGAAACAGGGATTAGCTTAAAAAGTGCTTGTTTAATCATGTTCACTCTGGGCTATGAATTGGGCATAACAAACGTGCTTAATATGCTCGATCTTGGCGGTATTCCCATCCGCTCCGCCGACCGCAAAGAAGAAGACCCAATAGTCATTATGGGGGGGCCCTGCGTTTCAAATCCCTTACCGTACTCTGCGTTTATTGACTGTTTCTGGATAGGCGAGGCCGAAGGCGGTTTCTTTGAACTCCTTAAAGAAGTCCGGAATATTAAGGGAAGGGGAGGGGAGAGGCAGGACAGAATAAAAAAAATGTTATCTCACCCTTCTGTCTGGGGGCAAGGAAAAAAAGAAGCTGTCAGGGCCATAGACCTGAATTTTGGCACAGGGGAAATCAGAAAAACTGTTTTTCCCGTACCTGTCATGAAAGTGATCCAACATCACGGCGCAGTGGAAATAATGAGAGGCTGCGCAAACGGCTGCCGTTTCTGCCATGCCGGATTCTGGTACAGGCCAATGCGTCAGAAAAACGCCAGCTTGATTCAGGAAGAAGCCGCCGCTTTTATTAATGAAGGCGGCTACAGGGAAATAAGCCTTTCTTCTCTTTCCACCGGAGACTACTGCGGCTTGGGCGATCTTGTAGACGCTCTAAACCATAAATATAAAAAAAGGAATATTAGTTTTCAGCTTCCGTCCTTAAAAGTTTCTAGTTTTTCCCTTGGCCTTTTAGAAAAAATATCAGAGGTACGGAAGAGCGGCCTTACCTTTGCCGTTGAAACCCCAGAAGATTATCAGCAATTAAGCATTAACAAAACAGTAACTCTAGAAAGCGTCATCGCCATAATACGGGAAGCTAAAAAGATTGGCTGGCGGGGCGCCAAATTTTATTTTATGATTGGCCTTCCTCTGGATTCGGAAAACAGTACAGAAGCTATTAACAACGGTTCGATATCTTATGAAGACGCCATTGTTAATTTTGTACTTACAGCCGCAAAAGAAACCGGAATGCACTTTAACATTAACCTGGGCACCTTTGTGCCAAAACCGCACACCCCTTACCAGTGGGCAGGGCAATTAGATGAAGACGCGGCCTTTAATAAAATGAACTATATTCGGGAACGTTTAAAAAAAAGAGGCCACAAAGTTGGCATTCAGGATCCTTTTATTTCTGTAATCGAAGGCATATTTAGCCGGGGAGATGAAAGCATCGGAGCCCTGATAGAAGAAGCCTGGAAACAAGGCTGCCGCCTTGATGCCTGGACTGAATACCTTAAGCGGGACACCTGGAGGGAATTACTTTTATCGTACAAAACACAAATTGATTCCATAATGCAACCCAGAGATATTAATTCCCCCTCGCCCTGGGATTTTATAAATTCAGGTATTAGCAAGGCATACATAAAAATTCAAAATGAATTATCATTAAAAAGAGAAATTACTTTACCATGTGAAAAAAATTGTACACATCCTTGCGGCCTGTGCAATGATAATAAAAAGGTTCAGATTGTCAAAAATATCATACAGCCAGAAACTACAATGAAGGATAATAAATCACGGAGTAACACGGAGTTTCACGGAGATGATTCAAAAAATGAATTACCCAACATAGTATCATATATTTCTGCAAAACCATCTACAGGGCGCATTATATTTTCTTTTTGCAAAGAGGGAAGCGCTGTTTTTTATTCCCATCTTGCAATCATGGAATTGTTTTCAATGGCCTTTACTAGAGCCGCAATTCCTGTAGCCTGTACAAAAGGCTTTAATCCGCTTCCTGTCATGGAAATTGTATCTCCATTGGCAGTTGGTATTTTAGCTTCCAATGAAATAGCCATGATTGAACTTATAACGCAGTCTTTGCCACTTGGGGCGCATATAGATCCAGAAACATTTCTTGAAAGAATGAACTCTGTGCTGGTTTCGGGAATTAGAATAAACAAAGCAATTGGCATAAGTGTTCCCTTTGGCGAAAAAAAACATTCTCTTTCTTCAAGGCTATGGGGCAGTTTATATGAAGATCAAATTTCAAACAAATCTGAATACATTCTATTTAAAGAAGAAAAAAAATATCGCTTGGACAAAATCGCAAGGGACGGCTCTTTATGGGGCCTAAGGCGTTTAGAAGTGCTTGCCCGGAACCCAAATGCTGATGAAGATACTGGAATATCATTTTTTGAAACCTTTGGCCGTCTTTATCCTTAAAATTAAATTTTTTTAGAAATCATCGCACAAAGGCTCGAAGGTACTAAGGCACTAAGGTAGTACGGAATTATGACTTCGTGCCTCTGTGTCTTTGTGTGAGCTAAATTCCAAATATATTCAAGTAGACAGAACACGCATTATGAATAGTAAAATATAGGGGATAATCCAGCGTAGCAGACCATTAAACTACCTACCCTAAAGATTATCAGGAAGTTTGAAAACCCCGACAAAATTTGGAGAACTATAAAGACCAGCGTAGGTGCGAGAATCAAAACCTGTCGCAACAATAAACATAGCCACATAGGAATTACTTGGTGATGCATTCGGTTTATCTGCTACGTCGTTGTTTATATTTGCGGCATTGATATAATTTGGATTTCGAATATCATTACTATTTACAAAATAACCATCCGGCATAAGCTGAAAACCGGCTGAACTGTTGCGAAGTAGATCATTTCCTCCTGTACCTGAATCCACGTCCAATACAAGATAAGGATTTCTATTGGAGCCAAAGTTAATGATCAACTTTCTATTAAGAACAGAATTTGACAATATCAAATCAATATCACCATTTTCCAGTTTCAGCGGATAATAATTCCTATTGCGGAAGAGATTGGGTATTGAGGAACCACCCATGCTGCTGTTACTGATATATGGACTTATCTGGTTATAGTCACTGGCAAGAGTGCTATTTATGATGAAAAAATTTGATGTCGATGGGATTTCTACGATGGCATCACTTGCATCGCTTATATATATCTTATAATAAATCACAAAATGAGTAAAATAGTTGTTGGTGCTGTTATCATCAGGAATTTGAATTTCTACCTTGGTATTCAATTCCCTTCTGATATTTCCCGCCGGAACAGGATACAGATAAGGATAGTCTTCAATACCGCAGGAAAAAAATAACAGAAAACATACCACAAATGGGAATATAGTTTTGTTTGTTGTTTTTCTTAAGTCTTTAAATTTCACCACTCCCCCTTTATTGCAATAAGGTCAGGTACAAAATTCTGCTATGGGCCAGGCTCACCCAAACCTGATCCTGAGGCCACTTATTCACCAAGGTCTGATAAGCAAAAAGAGCGTCAAAATAGCTTCCCTGGATTTCGTAAAGGCGGCCAATGGAAAACTGTGCTCTGGGGGCAGCCGGAAACAAATCTTCAAACTCCAGAGCCTTTTCATATAGTTCGATTGCCCTGCTGATATTGTTTTGTTCCTCCGCGGCAACCGCGGCGTTAAAATACGCTACAGGAGCAAAGTAGGTTTTTCTCCCTGCGTAGGCCGCATCAAGCCAGGCGTTCTCTGCACTATACCAACTTCCTTGCTCAGTATAAATTGAAGCGCTGATGGCATAAGCTCTGGCAGCGGCGTAACCGGAGTTTCTTTTTTGGAAATCCTCAAGATCATTCAAAAGGCCATAAAGCGCTAACTGCAGCGAGGTCTGGTCTGTTTCATCATCAGCATAAGACAATGAATACATGATGGCATCGTATCTGCGACTCAATTCATCAACCTTGGTTAATGCCCTGGACCTTACGTATTCCCTGATCGAAAGAAACGCGACCAGGGCTATAATTAGCCCGAGTAATACGGCTATGCCAATAATTAGGGGCTTGCGATTCCTCTGTATAAAATCGTTGAGTTTTTCACCGATGCTTAAATTTTCAGTTTTTCCCGCCATATTCTTTGCTACTCCTTGGGGTTGTTTATGTTCAATTCTTTAATCAGCCTGGATAAATAGGTACGCTGTATATCCAAGGCTTTGGCGGTTTCGGTCTGGTTCCAGTTATTCTCCATCAAAACCGTCCGTATATAGCTTGCCTTAAAAGCGTTGACCGCGCTTTTTAAGTTCCTCTCTCCGTCCTGGTAAATTAGGTGAGTTTTGAGGAGCAGGTCCTCCCCTAGTATCTGTTTATCTTTGCCGATAACGCAGGCTCTTTCAATACAGTTTTCCAGTTCCCTGATATTCCCGGGCCATGAATAAGAAAGCATTATTTCTACGGCCTCTTCAGAAAAACCGTCAAAGTGTTTTTTCGTTTTCCTCATAAATTTACGGAGGAAAAAATCCGCCAGTTCTGGAATATCTTCTGGCCGCTGCCTTAGAGGCGGTATATAAAGGGGAAGCACATTAAGGCGGTAATACAAATCGTTGCGGAATTGGCCGCTTTCCACCTGTTTTTCTATGTCTTTGTTGGTCGCCGTAAGAATACGGACATCAACAGTTTGCGTAACATCAGATCCCAATTTTTCAAAGGATTTTTCCTGGATGACTCGGAGTAATTTTGCTTGCAGCGGCAGTGTCAGATCTCCAATTTCGTCAAGAAAAATGGTGCCCCCGTCAGCCTGTTCAAAACGGCCTAGCCTGGCGGAAATCGCGCTGGTAAACGCGCCTTTGACATGCCCAAACAACTCGCTCTCCATTAATCCTTCTGGAAGCGCGGCGCAATTGACCCGCACAAAAGGCATATTTTTTCTGGCGCTGCGAAGATGTATCTGTTCCGCAAAAAGCTCCTTCCCTACCCCGCTTTCTCCCAGAATAAGTACCAGCGAATCTGTCTTTGCCGCACGATCAATGATTTCGAGCTTTTCCAGTATCACCGGGCTTTTGGCAATAAGGGTATGATAATCCTGCGTTGTTTTCGGCTCAACCGGAGAATTGGATTTCTTCGCATCGACTTTAGACAACATACCCACCGGATCTACTCCGATGCGCCGGATTCCGTTGATTCCGCGGATTTTTCCAAGTCCGGGGATTCAGTCGAATTTCCGGTGCCAGCATCTTTTGCGGGTTTGGATTTAAGATTCAAAAAATCCCCCAAGGTATATGCGGGCTCTTCCGATTCTTCTCCTGACATATAGCGGGAAATTTCTTCCTGCTGTACCTTCTTCTTGTAATCCCGGATGGAAAAAGCCACCTTTTGTTTTTCCGGCTGTATTTCCAGTATTACTGCCCTGATTTTGTCCCCGGTATGATACTTTTTAAGCGCATCATCAGGATTTTCCTCGCGGTTTTCGGGGAGATTGGATTTGTGGATCAGTCCTTCTATATTGCCGGGAACCTTTACAAAAATGCCAAAATCGGTAATTGAAGAAACTTCGCCTTCCACAAGGCTTCCCGGTTTATACGCATTGGCAAAACTTTTCCAGGGGTCTTCTGTAAGCTGTTTGATTCCCAGGCGTATATTACGGCTATCCGTATCTACGGAAATTACCATGACCTCTAATTCCTGGCCTGTCTGCAGTTCGTTGCTCGGATGCTTGATCTTCTTGGTCCAGGAAATATCGTCAGCGTGCAGGAAGCCGTCTATTCCTTCCTCCAACTGGATAAAGGCGCCAGCGTTAGTTATCTTGACAACTTTCCTTCTAAGCCGCGTTCCTACCGCATATTTTTCGGAAATATTGTTCCAGGGGTTTGCGTTGACTTGTTTAAGCCCCAAAGAAACTCGGCCAGCTTGAAGGTCGTAACCCAGAATCATACATTCTACTTCATCGCCTATATGCACCTGTTCATCGGGCTTTTGTATCTTCTTTACCCAGGAAAACTCGCTAATATGCGCGAGTCCTTCAATTCCTTCTTCCAGCTCTATAAAAGCGCCAAAGTCCGTCAGTTTGGTTACTCTGCCCTTTACAATGTCATTGACATGGTACTTGTCTTCAAAATGAACCCAGGGATCATCGGTAAAATGTTTGAGAGAGAGGTTTATACGCTTTTCATCGCTGTCAATGCGTATCACCTTTAAGCGTATTTCCTGGCCTTTCTTGACAAAATCCTTGGGCCGCGTTACGTGCCCCCAGCTCATATCATTGATATGAAGAAGGCCGTCAAATCCGCCCAGATCGACAAATGCGCCAAAGGAAGTAAAACTCTTTACCACCCCACTCACATCAGAGCCTATGGGAGTATTGGCA
>JAIRUO010000075.1 GCA_031254385.1 Treponema sp.
TTTTTAATTTTATTGTACACATAGAAGGAGCTCGAGGGAACCGATATTAATGTCCGTTCCTCAATGGGACGTAGGCAAGTGGTAAGCCACCGGGTTTTGGCTCCGGCATGCACAGGTTCGACCCCTGTCGTCCCAAGAATGGTTTAGACCAGAAACGGGGTCGACCCCTGTCGTCCCAAGGCAAGGAGTAGATTATGAGTCAAGTAGTATTAAGTGCCCGGAACCGGGCAAAAGAGGGGTCTGGAGAAGCTCGCCGTATACGCAGGGCAGGTAAAATTCCGGCTGTACTTTATGGGCGCACTGGCAAGGCAATTTCTATTGAGCTGGATGCCAGGGAATTTTCGACGAGTACAAAGAATATTTCTGAAAGTACCATTGTAAAGGTTGATGTAGAAGGCAAACCTTACGAAGCCTTTGTCAAAGATACGCAAAGAAATATCCAGAACGGAAATATACTTCATGTTGATTTTTATGAGGTAGAAAGCGGAGTATTGCTCAGGGCAAAGGTTTCCATTCAGCTTAAAGGCAATGCGCAGGGTGTCCGGGAAGGGGGCGTTCTTGAATTCCCGCTCCATGAAATCGAAGTGGAATGTTTTCCAAAAGATCTTCCGCCCCGTATCGAACTGGATATTTCCACTCTTGGCGTAAACCAGTCTATTCATGTGCGGGATCTGGCTTTGGGCGAAGCTATCAAGGTCATGACGAACTCCGACCAGGTAATTGCCCTGGTGAAGTACATGAAGGAAGAAGCTGCTGCCGCTCCTGCTGCTGCGGATGCTGCTGCTGCTGGCGCTGCTCCTGCCGCCGAAGAATCCAAAGACAAAGACGCCAAGGAAAAAGAATCAAAGTAAAACTGTCTCAAGGATCGGCAGTATGAATCCTTTTGAAGCCTCTGTAAAAACAGCTCTGGGTATAAGTCCTGGGGCTGCTGCCTTTTTGGCTGCTGTATCAGGTGGCGCTGATTCCAATGCCATGCTTGCGGCCTTAACTGCCCTGCGCGGCGAAATGGGGTTTACGCTTCAGGCACTGCACGTTGAACACGGTATGCGGTCGGTCAGTGAAAGCCTTCGGGATGCCAGTGCAGTCAGGGAGCTTTGCGAGGAACTAGAAGTACCTTACAAACAAGTTTCCATACCGCGGGGTCGCATTGCCCAGAAAGCGGCTGAATGGGGAATTGGCCCGGAAGCTGCGGCCAGGTTTTACCGCCATCGCGCCTTAAGGCAGGAAGCTAAACGCATCAATGCCGATCGCATACTCCTGGCGCACACCAAAGATGATGTCTTGGAGACTATACTGATGCGGATTATCCGCGGCTCAGGGCCTGCCGGCCTGGCGGGTATGCCAATGGAACGGGGCCTTATTTTGCGGCCTCTGCTGGAACAGACCAGAGCCGATGTTCTGGCATACCTTGATTTCAGGGGCATTTCATATCAGACCGATTCCACAAATGCGGACCTTCGCTACCTCCGTAACCGTATACGGCACAAATTAGTACCCTGCCTGGATGAATTTTTCCCATCCTGGCGGCAATCTTTGCTGGACCTTGCCGAAACTCAGGCAAAGACCGCCTCATTCCTGTCAAATGAAGCTGAAAGACGCATTCCTTGGACTATTGGCGAAGGCAGAGCAGAAACAGCCGAAGCTTTCATGGCAAATCCTATAGTAATAAAAGAAGAAGCCGTTTTCCATGCGGTAGATATGCTGTGCAAATCTGAAATAATCCCCAAAACCTTAAGGCGGCAGACTTTAAGGAATTTACTAAAAGATATGGAGAAAGGAACTGCTGTATCCGGGGACTTAGGCCCTGTGCGTTTGGAAAAGCAGGATAAAAAAGTCCTTGTAACAAAGGCCAAATCTGGGGCTTTTGAATACAGTTTTTCACTGCTGATAAACGAGCCAGGCATTTACAAAATCAAAGGGCTGACACTTAACGTAGAAGCGGTTTCAGGGGACGGTATTTGCAGCGCTTCCATATCATTGAAAGGCATGATAGGGAACAGGGAGCAGGGAGCAGGGAGCAGGGAGCAGAGACTGGAGGGTTATTGTTTTTCTGCGAGTTTTCCTTTTGTGTTAAGGCCCTGGAAAAAAAAAGATTTCATCATAAAGACAGGACAGAAACGCCATCTTTCTGATACATTAGAAAGAGAATCTCGAACAGGGTATAAGGGCTTTATTACCGCAGAAGACGGCAGCGGAATTGCCGCAATTATCGGCCTGGGTCGGCGGACGTTTCAGCGAAACGAAGGCGAGATACTCCTTAAGAGAACAAATACCGGGGATACTATAAAGAGGTTATGATGTTTGATGATAAAAATGATAAAGATGATAAAACACCGCCTCGTCCGGCTTTAGGCGGCGGCAAGCCTAGTCGTTTTGCGCTCTTCTTTTTTCTGGCCATGCTGGTAATTTTTATTGGGTATTTTTTTAGGCTGAATGAAGGGCCGGCCAGACAGGTTATTCCTTACTCTGAATTTACCAGATCTGTTAGCCAGGATGAGATAGGCGATATCACCATCGTTGACAATACCATTATTGAGGGAGCGCGCTGGAGTAACGGATCGAGGCAGAATTTTAGAACCTTTATTCCTTACCATGACCCGGCTCTTCTTCCCCTGCTCGCGGAAAAAGGGATCAATGTTTCGGGTGCCCCTGCGCAATCAGGTTTTATGGGAGTAATTCAGGCTATATTGCCCCGGGTCATTAATATTGGGTTTATCCTGCTTTTGTTCATGATGTTAAGGAATATGCAGCAAGCAGGAAACAGGAATTTCCAGTTTGGCAAAAGCCGGGCCAAGCGCTATCAGGACGAAGGAAAGAAGATCAGCTTTGCCGATGTTGCAGGCCAAAAAGATGCCAAGTACGAACTGGAAGAAGTAGTGGCCTTTCTTAAAAGCCCCCAAAAGTTTACCAAGATGGGCGCACGCATTCCTAAAGGAGTGTTGCTCGTGGGTATGCCCGGAACCGGAAAAACCTTAATGGCCAGGGCCGTTGCCGGAGAAGCCGGAGTCGCGTATTTTCATATGTCCGGCTCGGACTTTGTGGAAATGTTTGTGGGCGTTGGCGCAAGCCGTGTACGCGACCTTTTTGATCAGGGCCGACGTAACGCGCCATGCATACTTTTTATTGATGAACTTGACGCTGTGGGTCGTGTCCGTGGGGCTGGCTATGGCGGAGGCCATGACGAAAGGGAGCAGACCCTGAACCAGCTTCTTGTGGAAATGGACGGCTTTGATTCCAAGGACGGGGTAATTATACTTGCGGCAACCAACCGCCCGGATGTTTTGGACCCCGCGCTTTTAAGGCCGGGCCGCTTTGACCGACAGGTAATGGTCGCGATGCCCGACATAAAAGAACGCGAGGCAATACTAAAAATTCATTCCGAAAAGATACCCCTTAGCGATAGTGTTGACACTGTCCGTATTGCCAGGGCCACGCCCGGAATGAGCGGTGCGGATATCGCAAACCTTGTAAACGAAGCGGCGTTATACGCAGCAAGAAAAGACAAGACCAAGGTTGAGATGTCTGATTTTGAAGAAGCCAGGGACAAGATACTGCTAGGCGTTGCCCGGAAAACATTGGCTATCTCTGATAAGGAACGCCGCATAACAGCCTTTCACGAAGCGGGCCATGCTTTGTTGCACTATTACCTTGAGAATGCCGACCCCCTTCATAAAGTTACCATAGTGCCGCACGGCAGGGCTTTGGGC
>JAIRUO010000092.1 GCA_031254385.1 Treponema sp.
AGCATTCTGTCATTATTCACAATCACAAAGTTAGTTATTTCTGTTGTTGAATAGGTGATTGTTACAAAATTGTCACGGTAGCTGGCTGTCTTTGTTTGTGAAAAAACAATTCCAGTTAATAGAAATAGCATGACCAACAAAAAAAATGTCTTTTTCATCGTAAAACTCCTTTGTATATAAATAAGCGGTTCCACAAGATACCGCTGTTTTCATTTTCTGATGCCTGGCACTCTTTGCGTTACCTGAAGGCGAGCAAACCTTAACCGAGCCTTGGACTGGAGATGAAGGTTACTGGAACGCTAGCTATTCCGGCAAGCCAGTAGGCAAGGTGGCAATGGAATAACGGTTGACAACGGCAGTAAAGGCGCCAAATTCCGCTTCTCCGTTGCATGGAACAACGACTATACGGCCAAGGGATATACAGCAACTTCAACAACCAATCAGTCCGATATAGAAGTGTACAATGCCACAAACAACCTGATATGCACCATTCCGGCAGGCGCTATGAGCTTCCCCAGCTCAACTTTGGGCAGTAATTTCAACTACCTTAGCAATAATTTGGTGTGGGACGCCTTAGACTGATTGATGCTTAATTGACGAACGCTCCGCGTTCGTCAGCTAAAGCCTTTTAAACAGCGGCATCCGTGCCGCGGTGCCAATTCCTCGTTCCTATTATACGGATTCAGATATATTTTTCAAATTCTTTTCCATACAGTAATTGGATTTTTTTTATTGCTTCTATAGTATAAAATAAATCAGTGTTTTCATATTTGCTTCTGTCTTTTAAGATGCGTTTCCCCTGTAAATCTGCAATAAATAAGGCTATTAATTTTTGTATGCGGCATTTTGTTTTTACCCTTTTATTAAATGTTTTATTCCCTAAAAAATTTGCACCGTAGCACGTTGGGCAGATCGGATAAATATAGCAGTTGTTAAAACATTCTTCATCCAAAAAATCTTCATCTTTTGAATAGTTGGTATTTTTAAATAAATCTATGTCTTTTTGCGAAAAAGTCATAGGAGTCATAAAACTACAGGGATATTTTTCTCCATCAATATCAAAAAAAGGGGTCGATAGACCTATGCCACACCATTTTTTGGTTTTTTTATCTTTTGATTCGCAGCCTGACAGTTTTTTATCAAACATCTGATTAACTTTTAACTCATTATTTTCTACATAATAATCCACTATCTCTTTTAGCTGCTTTGCAAGCACATAAATATACTCGTCCTTATCCCAATCAAAGCTTCCTTCACAAAGATTAACCCCGCCAATAGGAAAACCAAGAGAATGAATATATTTAACAGATTCAGCAAAATAATTTAATGAATATTCAGAAAGAGTCATTTTGACACTTTGTTTAGGCCATGTTTGTCTAAAAAAATTAATATCTATCTTATCAAATGAATTGCTTCTATTATGGTTATGAACATCCCTTATTCCATCAAGACTTAGTCCTAAAACAAAACATCCTATATGCTCTTTAAACCATTTTTTCATTTCATTCGTTAATATAGTCCCATTAGTAGTAGCAAAAAATACATATTTTTTTCCTTTTTTATATTTTGTACAGGTATATTCTACAATTTCTTTGATTAAATCATATTCCAATAGCGGTTCGCCGCCTATAAAATGTATTTCAAAATCATCAAGATTTTCTGGGGCATCGGAAAAGATCCTATCTATTATCCCTTTAGCGGTGTCTATGCTCATATTTGCATTAGCTTCATGTTTTTGATAACAATATACACAATTTAAATTACAATTATGAGTAACACATAGCGAGGGTGAAAAATTAGTAAAATCCGACATTTCTATCGCTTTATTGCGGCATTATTGTTCAACGCATAGTAAACAAGGCTCATCAGCGCTATATATAGCATTGAAGAGCCAGATTAGCTAAGGTAAAAATCATTGAGCGCCCGTACAGTAGCCTTGACAGCCGCCTGAACAGCTTTCACAGCCAGTACAGCCGCCTTGGCAGCCGCCTGAACAGCCATCACAGCCGCCTGAACAGCCACCCTCACAACTGGCACACCCCATTGCCTTAGTAACGCTGATATTTTCTCCAATATCAACAAGGCTTGATTGAATTTTTTCCAAAGCGGTCATCATTTCTTTGCTAAGATATGACATTTTTCTCTCCTTACCTTATGAAAATCACCTATCTCCTACGACTATTCCATATTCTAAGCAGCCTGTCAATACCCCTCTTTCAGTTAAGGTATTTGTGCTGTTCCTGTCAATAAAGCATTGACCCGATATTAAACTATAGATAGAATAATTAATAGCGCATAAAAATCAACCCAAGAGGGGTAATGAAGATATCAGAAAATGAGCCGTTCGGGAGGCAGCATGGGTAAGATAAAGAAAATATTGAAGGGATGCTGGGATGCATTGGAAAAACCGCAGATAGGCAATATCCTTAAGATTCTAAAAATCATTACAAATATAATATTCGGAGCTTCTGTTACTGTTACTGTTATTGTTCCTTTGGTTATTATTAAAGGCCAGCCCGGGCAATCATCTTCAATGCCGAATAACTTCACAATAATCATTATTATTGCCGTAATTTTCCTAATAATTATTGATAGTGTTAGTGTTTGGCTTCAGTATAGTAACCGTAAGAAATTACAAGATATTAAAGCAGGATACGAAAAGAAAAAACAAGAAGTTATAGCAGAATACGACAAGAAAAGACAAGATGTTGAAGCAAGTTACGACAAGAAAAAACAAGATGTTGAAGCAAGTTACGACAAGAAAAAACAAGATGCTGAAGCAAAATACGACAAGAAAAGACAAGATGTTGAAGCAAGATACGACAAGAAAAGACAAGATGTTGAAGCAGGGTACGGCAATAAATATCAAATTATCAAAATACTCAGTAATCTCCAAAATAAATATATTCTAAGTGCGGACTTCATATCATCAGATGAGTATGGAAAACATTCAAAAGAAAAAGACTTAAAAGATAGGGGAGAAGCCAGAATTTTTACCAATTCACTTAATAATGATATGCCTTCCATTAATATTATCGCTGATAATGTTACTAAAGGTGTAAAGTACACCTATGTTATTCCAAACAAAAGTCAAGTCCTTACCGATTTAAGAACATTTATAGTAGAACTGCATGATAAGCTATTCGATAAGAGTACCTGTCCTGACCCGACAAGGAAGAGTAATGAAGTCAGAAATACCTTGGAAGGCAAAGTAGAGTTTTGGTTTTTTAATGCAAGGGTTCCCTGTTTATATAATTTTGCTAGATTCCATCAAGATGGAGTTCCGTCTTTTACGCAGTTCTGGTGGTATGTTAATCCTAAAAACGATAACGTTAATAATTATATGCTTACAAAAGAAATTATAGACGCTGATGACCAAGAACAATTAGATGGTATCTTTGAACATCTAAAACAAAATAGTGTTATTAAGAATGCTTCTGTTATCTATGAAGAGCGTGATGAACTGGAATCGCTCTATGGGGGAGAGCCTAAATTTTTTGTGTAAGACAAAAAATTTTTTAGGCTCGAATATTTGGCAAGAGCGCAAAAGTCGTTAATTGAACGGTAAAAGTACGCTGCCTTACGGCGGCTAGGCTACACATTTTATCTATGGTTAAGCGCAGCATAAATGCCCGCGTAGCCGTAAACCAGGTAGAAATCATGTATCCGTCAAAACAACCACTTCTAGTATTGGAATACATAGATGACTAAACTTTCCGGAAATACTTTATTCCGGAGGGAAACATGCATTTTAGCGAGGAAGAAAAAGCCATGTGGCTGGAAGACTGGAAACGGAGCGGAAAGAAGGCCTTTCCCTATGCCAAAGAAAACGGCCTCAACCCACAAACATTCTGCAGATGGACGAAAACAAAAATGGAAGCCAAGCCAGGTTTTGTTGAAGTTCCAGTCCAGGTTATACAGCCAGCATCGTATATGCCTGAGATACTCATTGAAAAAGGGGATGTGAAAATCCATATCCCCCTGGTCTGGGGACGCGAGGAATTGCGGGCAGTGATGGAAGGGCGCGGGTATGAATCATGACATGCGACTTAGTGAAAGCAAGAATATTTGTGCATCCGGGCTATACCGATCTAAGGAAAGCGGTCAACGGGCTTGCCGGGATAATTGAGCAGCAGATGGCCGGGGAACCGTTCAGCGGGAATGTATACCTTTTCTGCAACAGGGAGCGGAAGCTTTTAAAGGCGATATGGTGGGACAGGAACGGGTTCTGGCTGAGCCAGAAACGGCTTGAGAAAGACAAGTTCCCCTGGCCAATGACAAATGAAGAAGCGCTTGAGCTAAGCAGCGAAGAATTAATGATGCTGCTTAACGGGATAGATTTCTTCAAAGCGCACAAAGCGGTTTATTACAAGAAAGTTTCATAAAAAAGCAAAAAAGGCTTTGCAAATAAAAGGTTATGTGCTATGATTGCGGCATGGAGCTTGAAACGCTTGATGCCGCAGTCCGCGATTATGTAAATGACCGCATAAGACAAATAGAAACAGGCTGCGAACGGCGCATACAAGAATTGGAGAACAAACACAAAGAATTGCAGCATACGCTTGAAGCTAAAATAAAAGAATCCGAATACCAGTATCTGGAAATGAAAGAAAAATATGACCTTCTGGTATACAAACGGTTTGTACGGAGCGCCGAACAATTAACGGCAAATGAAAAACAGCAGCCATTATTCATTGAGGAAACAGATAAAACCGCAGATACTGCAGAAAAGCAAACAGGACAAGAAGAAGTAAAATCATACCGGCGAAAGAAAGCAGGACGGAAACCCCTTGACCCTAAACTTCAGCGGGAAGATCGGCTTCTTGATATACCGGATTCAGAAAAAATCTGTGCCTGCGGCGCAGAATTAACGAGAATAGGCGAAGAAATATGCGAAAAATTGCATATCGAGCCTCCAAGAATCTATGTGGAGCGAATAATAAGGCCCAAATATGCCTGCCGTACTTGCGAAGGAACTGAGACAGAGGGAATAGAAAAAACAGTACGCATAAGGCCGGCAGAACCATCAATTATTCCCAAAAGCATTGCAAGCCCGAGCCTGTTAAGCTACATATTCGTGCATAAATATGAAGATCACTTGCCATATTACAGGCAGGAAAAACAATTCGAACGCATAGGGGCAGCAATAAGCCGGCAGGATACGTCGAACTGGCAGCAGCAGGCATAGAAAAAACTAAAGCCAATCTTTGGGTTATTGAAGGAAACAATAATAAATGGCCCTTTTATACAGATGGATGAAACAACGGTCCAGGTGATGGGCGAAGAAAACCGGAAAGATGAGCAAAAAAGCTATATGTGGCTGGCTCGCGGCGGGCCGCCTGGGAGACAGGTAACCTTGTATGAATACCATGAGACACGCGGCGGCTGTCACGCGAAAACATTTCTTTCCGGATACCATGGCTATCTGCAGACGGACGGATATGAAGGATATGACGCTGCGGTAAAGGAACTGCCCGGGATAATCCACGTTGGCTGCTTTGCACATTCAAGGCGCAAGTTCTTTGAAGCAGCGAAAGTGACGGGGCAGGA
>JAIRUO010000113.1 GCA_031254385.1 Treponema sp.
GTTTCTGGGGTTGCGATAAAAGGAATTGCGAAGCAATTCCACGCAACCCCAGAAATGTGGCGGAGAGAAAACCGCACAAAGGGCGCAGCCCGACTGCGGTTTTTCGGAGCCCGAGCCCCGTAGGGGCGAAGCGTATACAATCCTGTTGTGCGCAGTACACCGTTTTTTTGAATATTATTTGATGATTTTTTTCTTATAATTATAAATATCACCACCCATTACTGATTTATAATATATGTGTTCAAATCCTAATCGGATCATATCTTTATCCAATTCTTTTCTCCTATCATCTTCACCTATGCAAGTAATAATATACCCGCCATCCTTAACAACTCGGGTCATCTCCTCCATTTCCTCATTGAGATCATCTCCCATTACATGCCCAGACATTACTATATCAAAGCTATTATCAGGAAATGGTATTTCTTCTATTGTTCCATCAGAAATCCTCATATTCTTAATCCCAAGTCTATTTCTTTTTTGTCTTAAATATTCCCGTAACCTGTCTACAGGATCAATTGCATAAATTTCTTTTGCCTCTTTTACGACTGCAAAAGCCAGCCGTCCTGTACCACTACCTATATCCAATACGACTTTGTTATGAAAATCAACCATTGATAATAATGTCTCGGGTTTCCAGTATTTTATATAATCAAGCTCTTCCATAATTTCTGGGTATACATAGACAACAAAACTGTCTTTAGCATCTAAAATATACATTTCACTTTTTCTTACGGCATCTTCTGTTAATTTTTCAGGTACATTTTTGACTAATTCTTTTATTCTCTCTCTTGTTTCTGGACATTTCTCACAAAAATACCATTGTATTGCTGGATTATATGCGAGTACAATTCCTAAATGATTTCTATATTCATTATTAGAATAGTGTCCAACCGTTGTTTTACCCATACCTAGAAAATATTCGATAATCCATTTATCCATTAATAATAATGTGTTTATGGAATATAGTTCGGGATTGATCCAATTAAATGACATTTTATCCTCCGTTTTTTTAAATATATTATCTTAAAAATATTTTGTCAATATATATTTTTATTATTTTTGTATATTCTTAGGTGTATTGCGCACAACTACCTATATGCCAACAGTAATAGCAAATAAAAAAATAGTTAGGGGCTAGGCAGCATCCCCGTTCACCAGTCCCTAGCCCCTAACACCCTCACGCTACGGTAAATACCTTACCGTACGTTACGCTCTGAGGTTCTTTCAGGTGCTTTGCTCCCTGGCAGTATTGTGTAACCAGTTTGAGATGCCAGCGTCCCTTTTTGAGAGCAGGGATTACCGCTATTATCTCGGATGGATTATTCACAACAAACTCCGAGTTATCTATCTTTATGGTCGCTTCCGTAGTCTTTTCCGGAATGAAGTAAAGGCCGCATGAGGGATCCGGCCCAATTACTTTTAACCTGTTCCCTGTGATCTTTATGTTCTTGCCAGGTGTCAGGTTTGTGTCTACCATACCGGTTTTGACATCTGTCACGGTATAAATATAGTTCTTGATCGTTGCATTGTGTTTCTTGACTTTTAGCCTTTTCGGGGTATCCCGTAAAAGCGCCCCTGACCGCATCCTAAGCTTTATTTCATGCCGACTTGGGTCAAACCCATCATCTATTCCGTCGAAAACCCCCTTTATGGTCGTTTTTATATGGAATAGTTCTGTGTTAATGCTGCCGCCTTGAGAGACTATTTCCTCTACAGCAGCCTTGATACCTTCCCATACCCCACGGATTGCTGAAGGGGATAGCCCGATATTGCGACTGATCAAATTATCAACTATATCATCAAAGTTATAGCTTCTAGAATTGATCACCTGAGCTCTGTATTTATTGGTTTCTCCAATGAGCCCGTTTGGTTCAAGTACATAATTTATCATAATATGTACTCTCCTTTGCAGGTTAATACCTGCTGTTTAGTTTGAGGCGCAGAAATCGGGCCCGATTCGTGGCGAGGGTTTCATACCCCACCCCTTTGGGGTGGTCACGAGGGTATGAAACCCGAGTCCAATACCTTTAGAGAACAACAACCACGCTGCTCTGCGGCGAGGTTGTTGATTTCCAATATCTCTGGTATCATAAATATACGTTTTAAAGAGGCTGACGGCAACAAATTTTACGAAAATTAGTAGAATTTTCACATGCAAAAGGAAAACACGTTATACAGCCACATGAAGGTTCTTCATGTACTAACATGTAAGGTCTTCATGTACTAACATGAAGGGTCTTCATATAGTCACAAGAAGTGTACAGGGGAGTGGCAGGTTGGGTGGAAAAGCAGGCCAAACCTCTTTCTTCCCTAGTCCCTAGCCCCCAGTCCCCTAGTCCCTTTAGTCCCCTAGCCCCTAACCCCTAAATCCTATATCCTTCTTCCGTGTCCAAGCTAAACATCACCAGCGAGCTTAACGGCCCACAGTTGCAGGCCGTCACTTCTTTGGAAGGGCCAGTCCTTATTATTGCCGGAGCGGGTTCCGGCAAGACCAGGGTAATCACATACCGGATTGCGCAGATGCTGGAAAAGGGCATACCTCAGCACGCAATCCTTGCCCTTACCTTTACCAACAAGGCTGCAAGGGAAATGGAAAACCGAGTCAAGGAACTGACTGGGAAAAAACTCCAGGCCCTTACGGTATGCACCTTCCACGCCTTTGGGGTAAAGATACTGCGCGAAGAAATAGAGGCCCTGGGTTATAGAAAGAATTTTTCTATCTATGATGAAACAGACCGCACTGAGCTAATAAAGGAAAGCCTTAGGGAAATCAAGCATAGCTCTGAAGGGGTTGACCTTTATAGCCTGGGCCAGCTTTTTTCCAATGTCAAAATAGGAAGGATGAAATGGGGCATAGTTGACGGGAGCGGCCAATATGCAGATACAAGCTGGGAGCCGGTATACAATGAATATCAGCACAGCCTCAAGGTTTTTAACGCCCTGGACTTTGATGACCTTTTGACCGTCCCCATTAAGTTGTTTGAAAATAATCCAGAGATCCTTGAAAAATACAAACACCGCTACCGCTACATCATGATTGACGAATTCCAGGACACGAGCCTTATTCAGTATAAACTTATGAAGATGCTGGCAACACGGCCTGATGGCGAGAAAGCCAATATCTGTGTGGTTGGGGATGACGACCAGACCATTTACTCGTGGCGTGGGGCAAGTTTTGAAAACCTGATACGTTTTGAAAAGGACTTCCCCGGAACCTTGGAAATAAAGCTGGAACAGAATTACCGTTCCACTACAACTATTCTGGAAGCGGCCAACGGCGTCATTTCCCATAACACAAACCGCAAAGAAAAACGCCTGTGGACAGGCGGAGGAAGCGGAAAACCCATAGAGCTTTATTTCCCGGAAAACGACAGCAAAGAAGCGGAGTTTATCGCCTCAAAAATAAAAGAACTGCGCTTTACAGAAAACTTAAAATACGATGACTTTGGCGTATTGATACGCACCAATTCACAAATCGACTGCATAGAAGAAGCGTTCCTTGGCGAAGACATCCCCTGCAAAGTTTCTGGCGGCATGAGTTTCTTTGAGCGCAAGGAAATCAAAGACATACTGTCCTACCTTAGGGTTATCGCAAATCCCAATGACGATATTAATCTATTGAGGATCATCAACACGCCCCGGAGGGGTATAGGCAAGACTTCCATCGCCATGCTTTCGGAACTGGCAAAGAAAAACCGTTCCAGCCTTTGGGACAGCCTAAGCCGTTTTAGCCTGGCAAAAGAACAGGGCCAGGATTATCTTTTTGCGGATAAAAAAGGCGGAAACGAAATCGAAGGCTTCATGAGCCTAATAGAAAAACTGCGCGAGGACCTGGTCGGCAAAAAAGGCCTTTCCGGAAAAGTCCTGGAAATGGTAGAAACCATTAACTACTGGGGCTATCTGGTAACTGAATTCAGCAAGGATGAAAAAAAAGCCCGCTGGAAATACGCGAACATCAATTACCTAATAGAAATGATTAGAAACTGGGAAAACGATCCCGACAATCTTGACACAGGGCTTTTCGCATACCTAAACCGCATCGGCCTGCTTACCCGCACCGACAATAATGAAGATTCCACCAACAAAGTAAACCTCATGACCATACACGCCAGCAAGGGCCTTGAGTTCCCGGTGGTTTTTATCGCGGGCGCAGAAAAAGGAATTATCCCCCACGATCGCAGCCTGGAAGATGCGGGTTTCGACACGAATCCCATGGAAGAAGAACGTCGGCTCTTCTATGTCGCCATAACCAGGGCCAGGGACAAACTCTTTATCACAAGCTGCCATAAACGCAAACGCCTACAAACCATCAGCGAACAGCAACCCTCCCCTTTCCTTGCCGAAATCCCCGCACAGCTCATCGAAAATCACGGCGACGCTACAGAAGATCAAACCAGCAGCCAAGACAGCGCCGAAATGTTCTTCTCCAAAATGCGCGAGCGTTACAGTACGTGAAAACCTCGAAAATATAACCACGGATTACACTGATTTTGACGGATTGCACGGATTGGAGAGATAAATAATCCTCTTTTCCTTATCCGTGAAAATCCGTGTTAATCAAGAGGGGAACCTTCACCGCTGTGCGGTTCGGTTGAGTATACCGCGCAATCCGTGGTTAAAATTCTTAGACCTATTCTGTCTTAAACCTGGAAACCTCGGTCATTAGGTGCTTGATGCCTTCGCGGTTTTGGCCGCTTATTTCGTTTACACGGTTTACTGCCACGTTGATCTGGTCAGCGCCGCTGGCCATCTCGTTCATGCCGCCGGTGATCTCCTGGGTTACTTTTTCAAGGTTGTGGCTTTCCTGGATTACCTCATTTGCCCCCTGAAGCATTTCATCAGTGCCGCTGGTTACCTGACGGGTAATTTCGTTCAGTCTCCCTACCCCTTCAAGAACTTGCTTGCTCCCCTGTCCCTGCTCTTCCATCGCGTTGCGGATGGTTTCTTCCTGGTCCGCTACGGTCTTGACGCTTGAATCAATGGCCTCGAACTTGCTGAGTACGTTTTCAGTGGATTTTGAAATCTTGTCGATTGAATTCTTGATCTTCTTCAAAACGTTTCCAATGGTCTTGGATTGTTCGCTGGAACTTTCTGCAAGTTTGCGGATCTCATCTGCAACTACGGCAAAGCCCTTGCCCGCTTCTCCGGCGTGGGCAGCTTCGATAGCGGCGTTCATAGAAAGCAGGTTGGTCTGGCTTGCGATATTCGCCATTACCGTATTGATCTCCAAAAGACCTTCGGACTCCTTGGAGATTTCCTGTATGTCGGATGACACTTCCTGCAATCCGGTACGGCCCACATCGGAGGCATCCAGCAATTCCTTTACATTGTCGCTGTTTTTAATGAGGGTATCTGTAACAGAGCGTATATTGGCTACCATTTCTTCAATGGCTGACGAAGCTTGCGAAACATTTGTGCCCTGCTCTACAACATGCCCGTCAAGTTTTTGGATATTCAAAGTGAGCTGTTCCATGGTTGCGTTAGTTTCGGTAACGCTGGCGCTCTGGTTGATTACCCGGCCCTTGATGCTCTGGATATTGGCGGTTATTTCGTTCACCGCTGCGGCGGTCTCGTTCATGTTGCTCGCCAGGTCGTTACCGACATCGGACAGCTTTGAGGCTTCGGTTTTGATGGTAACAACAAGGGTTCTGATCTTCTCCAGGGTCTCGTTGAAGTACTTAGCCAAATCGCCTATTTCGTCTTTTGTCTGGACATTGATAACTTTAGTCAGATCCCCTTCGCCTTCGGAGATGTCTTTGAGGGTATTGGTAACGCCGATTAGGGGCTTAACAATAGAGCTGGTCACAAAGAAAGTAATAACCGCGATAACGATTAGCACCCCGACAGTAAAGAGTATCGCCCACAACATTGTGTCCCGAACAGGCCTGGTTATTTCATCCGTGGGAATAATTATTACAACGCACCAGGGGGTGGCTATATCGGTGATAATAATGGGCTGGTATATAAGATGGACAGTAGTTTTCAAATTTGCCGAATAGGTCTCTATGACAACGGCCTTTCCATCCTCGCCGCCGTTCTTAATCGCCTGAACCACACGGGGCAGCTCATTGCCCAGCAATGCCCTTTCCGTGGCGTTGGTATTTATATTATCCTTAATCCGCGCCTGGTCAAAATGGGCCATTATCGTACCGTTATTTGAATACACGCCGGCGGATCCTTCGCCGTTAAATATATTTTGTCGTATATCATCGACTATGTTCTGCATTTGGCTTACATAGTTAATTCCCACCAGGGCCACAGGCCTGTTTCTTGCATCCATTACTGGGAACATTGTGGAAACAACGGGAACATTTCCACGACCAGCAACATCCCTCCAGACCGGATCCAAAAGAACGGCTTTATCGGTCATGGAGCCCAGATAACCCTGCCAGCCATCGTAGCCCACATCTGACAGATCCTCAACTCGGCCTGTATTCATTCTGGTAAAGTAAGCCTTGAACTGCCCACCCATTCGGGCATCATTGCTATCGATAGTATTGGGAAGCCAGGCAGTCCAGATGCCCGTAATATTTTCATTCTGCTCAATTACGCTGTTTAGAATATCGCTAAACATAGTCCGCCGCATATCTTCTGTTATGCTATCGTAGCCGTGAAATATCTCGGCAAGCACAGACGTGTAATCGGTGTACACTTCTATGCGCCTTTGAATTTCAATAGAGGATGCCCTTGCCAATTCGTCTGCGAATTCATAGGTGGTACTTGTCTGCATGCTGCTGGACCGTATGAGGGTAAAAACCAGCACAATCGCTACTGCCGACAGAACCATAGCAATGATGATTGCTGTAAACTTTAATCTAAGGCCCATAAGAATCCTCCTGCATTTTGCTAAACATAAATAAATACTATGGACAATAACATTTTACCACAGTTCCCCACATGTTACAATACTATAGTAAAGCAGTCAGTAATTATTTCACACCTTGCAGGAATAACCTGCTTCC
Source organism: Treponema sp. (assembly GCA_031254385.1). Next base: position 6,966 of record JAIRUO010000113.1, read on the forward strand.
TCTATAGCTGCCCCTATTTCGCTAAGGCTTAGGCTGCCGGAATCATAAGCCAGGGTAACTGTCCCGGCTTTTAAGTCAACATTTATATCTTTGGCTGTCGAAAGACCGCCAACAGCATCAGCGACTGCCTTTTTGCAGTGCTCGCAGGCCATACCTTCAACCTTTAGCGTTACTTTTTCCATAAAATACCTCCAAAAACCTGTATAAATGCACTATTTTAACATATCGGTTTTTGAAGGTATATACCTTATAAGGTTAGCCATTTATACTAAACTATGTTCTTTGATTTCTTTTCTGTACTACAAAGGATCAAGGTATATGCTCTCATCGGCGGAAGCGGAACCGGAAAAAGCTTCCGGGCAAAGCTTGTGGCTCAAAAATATAGCATTGATTTGATCATTGACGACGGCCTCTTGATCCGCGACAATCGCATACTGGCCGGACATTCGGCAAAGAAGGAAAAGACATTCATGGCCGCAGTCAAAGTCGCCCTGTTTGACGAAAAAGCCCACCGAGACGAAGTGGCTAAGAAGCTCCAGGGCGAAAAAACAAAAAAGATACTTATCCTGGGGACCTCCGAAAAAATGGTAAATAAAATTGCCGCAAGGCTCCAGCTTCCGCATCCGCATAAGTTCATTAAGATAGAGGATATAGCAACCCAAGAGGAAATTGAAAAAGCCATACGTACCCGGCGCATTGAGGGCAAACATGTTATTCCTGTTCCTTCCATTGAAATAAAGCGAAGCTATCCCCAGATCTTTTATAAAGCCATTAGCATTTTTAAGCAGAAGGCAAAGCTTCCCCTTCTCAGCCCGATTCCGCGTATGCACGAAAAATCCGTAGTCAGGCCGGAGTACTCCAAACGCGGAAAGGTAGAGATTTCGGAAGCCGCACTAAGCCAGATGGTGATCCACTGCGCCGCAGAAAAAAAGCCGGAAATCAGGATAAAGAAAATAGTAGTCAGAGATGATGAAAGAGGTTACCGTCTGGTTATCACCATTAATGTGCCTTATACATCCCAATTAGGAGGTGATATACATGACCTTCAGCAGTATATAATAGATAATATAGAACGGTATACCGGAATCCTGATTGAAGAAGTGAATATTGTAATTGATAAAATTATCGAATAAATGGAGAATGTAGAAATGAAAAAGGTATGGACTTTGCTTATTTACGTGGCGCTTATTGCCGCTCTGACTATGCCTGTGGCAGCGCAGACGAACATTCTAAGAACAGCCCACTATGAGCTTGTTGCGGAAGCGGGTGCGGAGAGCGCTCTCTCTTCGCTGGCCAATGAACTGGAACAGCGTTTTAATGTATACAACCAGCTTTTCCGTTTTGATGCGTCCTCGCTTCCGTCTGGCCTTAAGGTCAGGGTCTTTACGAATACTGCCACTTATGATGCTTATGTGCGCGACAGGATCGGAATCGTAAGCAGGGGGGCGGTATACCTTCATTATAATAATTATGATAGAAGAGAACTTGTTATACTGAAAGGAAGCCCCGAAGAAGCGGCAATGCTGGCCCATCAGAGCTTTATTCAGTTTCTAAGAGGATTTATACCAAACCCGCCAGCCTGGATGAGAGAAGGTTTTAGCATTTATTTTAACAGCCTAAAGTACGATCCCGAAGAACAGGCTTTGCTATATGAAGAAAACATGGCCTGGCTGGAAACAGTAAAAAGCCTGGGAAACAATCTCATTTATCCCAGGGATATCCTTATGGCAGATAACGCTGTTTACGGTGGGGTGGCGGTAGATACATTCTCAAGGAATTTTCAGATCTGTTCCTGGGCATTTGTTTCCTTCCTTCTTTATAGCGGAAATCACTACCGCACCTTGATAGAAAGCTTTATGCTTCTTTCTCCGCAAGGCAGCGCGGAAGAAAACGGCATGGCTGTAATGAACCGCTTCTCCCTATGGACGGACTTTAGCGCATTTAACAGGGAATATACCGCTTATATTGATTCGCGCAAAACATTTACCGAATTAATGGAAGACGGCCGCCGCTTTTACGACTTAGGCAATGCCATGATGGCAGAACTCTCCTTCCTTGCAGCCCAGGATCAGCGACCCGCTCATTACGCGCCGTATTACTATCTGGGGCTTATTTATTACGAAGAAAAATTATATGAAATGGCAGAAGAATACTATCGTTTAAGCCTTGAATGCGGCGCAGACGAAGCCCTTGTCTCTTATGCCCTTGGCATCAACGCCGCCTCCGCTGGCCGCAATGATGACGCTATAGCCTGGCTTACCAGAGCCGCCACCGTTGACCCAGGACGTTATGGAACCAGGGCGGAGGATCTTATTCAGCGACTTAGGTAGGGGAAGAAGGGAGTGGGGAGTGGCTAGTGGGGAGTGGGGATCTTAATTCGAAGTATTGCGATACTTCCTTGTAGCACCTCAATAGTTCGAATAACTACCCTACTCCCTACTCC
>JAIRUO010000161.1 GCA_031254385.1 Treponema sp.
GGAAAATAGAATTTATTCCAGTAATCCATGAGCATCCTGTGGCTCGACATGGACTGACCTATTTCCTTCATACAGACTTTCATGCGCCTGATCCATTCACGGGGAAGCCCGTCACGCCCACGCTGATAGAAAAGGGGAATGATTTCCCGTTCCAGAAGATCATAGAGCGCCTTGCTTTCTACTTCGTCCTGCAGATTGGTATCTTCGTACTCTTCGCCCTGGCCTATGGCCCATCCTACTTCTGGATTATAGGCCTCGTCCCACCAGCCGTCCAGAATAGAACAGTTAAGTACCCCGTTCATTGCGGCCTTCATGCCGCTGGTACCGGAAGCTTCCAAAGGCCGCCTTGGGGTATTGAGCCAGAGGTCTGCTCCGGAAGTAAGGTAGTGGCCCATCGCCAAATCGTAATTTTCCAAAAAGACAATTTTGCTCTGTACGTCATGCTGTTCTGCAAAATGCACTATACTTCTGATAAGCTCTTTCCCAGGCATATCCATAGGATGAGCCTTGCCCGCGAATATAAGCTGAACTGGCCTATCAGTATCTTTTAAAAGCCTGATGAGCCTTTCAGGGTCCCTTAATAAAAGGTTGCCGCGTTTGTATGTCGCAAAACGTCTGGCAAAGCCAAGGGTAAAGGCATAAGGCGAAAGCGCGTCTTCTGCATAGGCAAGCCTGCGCTCTACGGCCCCATTCCTCTTCAAGTTTTGGCGTATACGTTCCCTGGCAAAAACAACCAGTCTTTCCCTGCGGCGCTCATGCGTACGCCAGAGTTCCTCGTCAGAAATCCTGTCCATGCGGTTCCAAACTGAAAGATCCGTGGGCCTTTCGTCAAAATGAGGGCCAAAATAACGGATAAGCAGCTCGCTCATGTTATTGGAAATCCAGGTACGGGGATGAACTCCGTTGGTAACATGGTCAATGGGAACTTCGCTTAAAGGAAGGCCGGGCCAAAGGTTTTTCCACATCTGGCGGGAAACAACGCCGTGAAGCGCTGCTACACCGTTGGCATAAGCGGCTAGTTTAAGGGCAAGAACAGTCATGCAGAAAGTTTCGCTGTCATCGTAGGGCCTTTCTCTACCCAGGCTTAAAAAATCTTTCCAGGAAATTCCGAGTATCTGCGGCCAACCCTTAAAATATTTTTCCATAAGGCCAATATCAAAACGCTCATTCCCCGCCGGAACAGGGGTATGAGTTGTAAAAACATTGGTAGGCCACACGGATTCCCGCGCTTCATCAAAATTAAAATGCTTTTCCACCATTAATTCACGAATCCGCTCCAGTCCCAAGAAGGCAGAGTGCCCTTCGTTCATGTGCGTGGCCGCAGGATTTATTCCCAATGCCCTTAGAGCCCTAATGCCTCCAATGCCAAGAAGAATTTCCTGCTGAATGCGGGTTTCTTTATCTCCGCCGTAAAGGGATGCTGTTACATTACGTATATCCTGAGCGTTCTCGTGTATATTGGTATCAAGAAGATAAAGCGAACTGCGCCCTACTTTTACTTCCCATATCTGGGCAACTGCCGTTCTTCCGGCCATATCAACGGAAATTTTAATGGAATTGCCGTTTTTGTCGGTCCTAAGTTCAACCGGCATGTTATACCAGTCATTTTCTGGATAACTCTCTTGCTGGTACCCATCGGCATTGAGGTATTGCCTAAAGTATCCCTGGCGGTAAAGAAAACCAACGCCGACCAGAGGAAGCCCCATATCCGAAGATGACTTCATATGATCCCCGGAAAGAATACCCAGACCCCCAGAATAAATGGGAAGCGAAACGTCCATGCCGTATTCCATGGAGAAATAGGCAACAACTTCTTTTTTGGATCCTTTATACCAAGTCTCGCCTTTTTTATATTTCAAAAAACGGCCATAGACTTCATTCAAGGCAGCCAGAAATGAATCATCTTTTGAAACTTCAGCCAGGCGTTCCTGACTTACCATTCCAAGTGTCCGTACAGGACTCTGCTGGGATTGCAGCCACACATCGTAATCAAGTCGTATAAAAAGTTCAACAGCATCAAAATTCCAGGAGAACCATAAGTTTCTTGCGATCTCGTCCAAAGGCTTTAAAGGATTAGGTAGCTTTGGTTTTATCGTATATGTTGAAATGTTCATATAATAAGGATAGGCTCCATTTTAATAATTGTCAACGACCTTTTTTAATATTTTTTCATAAATAAATATTTTAGTCAAGTCCCTACGGGACTTGGATCTGATAGGAAATTTATTATATTGTCCGCTAGCGCGGACTGCGATTCAAGTCAGATCAATCATTAAATTCATCATCTTCAGAAGATTTTCTATTGATATGCAAGCCATCCGCGAATGAATGAAGCTTGAAATGAGTTGATAATTCTTTCAAGTGACTCCCAATAAACAACGCGCCGTATATCGTCAATACTATTCCTACGGTGATACCCAGGGGGACTAAGAAAGAAGAACTCTGACCAAAAGCGGCCTTGATAAAATCAATTCCAAAAAATGATGTGAGCAAAGATATAAAAACAAAAAAACCTATAACGATCCATGCGCGGAAAGAGAAACCTCCAGGGGCTTCTGGAATTGTTTCAGCGGGAATTTGTTCCATGGACTTGATTTGTTCCATCACACTGTCTTCAAAGGACGGAGCAGGAGGAAAAAATTCAGCATGAAGCATATCATGAATAGCCTGGAGCTTTCTGAATTCTTCGGCGCAGTAAGGGCAGAAGAAAAGATGAAGCTGCAAGCGCAGTCTTTCGACAAGGGGAATAGATTCCTCCCCAAAATACTCATAAATGCTGTCCATTGCCTGACGGCAGCCGGGACGAGAGTTATTATTCATTCTATGCCTCCTTCGGTAATACCTTCCAGTTTATTCCTGAGCAGTTTTTTTGCCCGGAAAACATTAGACTTGACGGTATTCACCGGATACCCGGTAATAGCCTCAATTTCTTTTAATGAGCGATCGTAGAAGAAGAAGAGATCAACGCAGATCCTGAAGCGTTCGGGCAGTCCTTTAAGCGCTTCAAGTATCGAATCCTTTATAAAACCCCGCAGCATCTTTTTTTCCGGCGTGTTTTCATCGGATACAATTTCTTCTTCTTCCGCTAGGCTCTGGTAATCTTTTTTACGCTTGATATGGTTCAGACCGGTATTGTAAGCGATTTTGTAAAGCCATGTTGAAAACCGGGATCTTCCTTCAAACTTGGAAAGGCTGCGGTAGACTTTCAAAAACACTTCCTGCGTAAAATCAGAAGCGTCTTCCCTGTTATGAAAGAAACCAACACCCATTCCGTATACCGCCTTCTGATAGCGTTTGACCAGCAACCGGAACAGTTCCTTTTGCCCCGCAAGGATCTGTTCCAGCAATATAAGGTCATCATCAATCCCAAAGGAGGCGGCACCTTCCGAGGAGAAGGCGGCTCCGCTTTTCATTTAGCTTTGCCGCCGCGCTTAATTCCGTAATAGGCCAATAAGCCTATTCCGCAAGAAAGTGGTATAAGTCCTCCTAAAAAGCCCAAATTAAGCCCGCGGACTATAAACAGAAACACGCTCAGGGTAATGCCCACCGCGAAAAGAAGTATGCCTGCCAGAAGGCTGAAAGAAAGAAAATCGAATTCCGGAAGGCTCTGTCCGGCCTGTATGAGCAAGATCCTGCGTTTGTGATTCCAGAGCAAATAAAAAAAGATCACCACCGAGCCCATCACTATACCCACAATAGGAATAATGGCGATGATAACCTGCGCCGCTGCGGACATAGTTTCTTCCACTGTTTTGCTATCCTCCACTACAAAACTACCCGAGTTTGAAAGAAAACTCAACTATAAGATATGACACCGTGGAAAGGAAAGAGTTGCAGGATCTAATCCAACAACATAAAATCACCAAAATACAGCGTATATATTTTTCCAAGGCGCAGGACGCTGTTAAAACGCTCCAATAGATCAGCTTTGACCTGTTCTTCTCTCATATTCCTAAGTTCATCCGTTTTTATTGACAAAAAATAAGATTCTGTAAGAGTTCGAAAATCCCTGACCCTTGCAGCAAGCTCTTCGGAAAAGGCCCGGTCTTGCGGCATGTAAGGAAAAGTAATGGTTATTATGACCATCACAGGTGCAGCTTCTGTAGGATTATCCTCATCCTGATCGGCAGTTGACAGGCGGAGACGGCCAATTCCGGTAAAGATACTCTCTCCTCCTGTTGGATTCGCCGGAGCCGCGCTAGGCGAGGAAGGCGGCACAGAAGCTCTGCCTTCACCACGGAAGAAGAATGCGTAAACAGTCCCTCCCAGGAAAATTCCTACTAATAACAAGAGCAGGACAAGGAGTATGCGGTATAAAACAGTCATGGAAGGCGTCTTTTTTGAAACAGTCATACCGCAACATATTACCATCTTTTCATTATTAAGTAATTAAGGTTATTATAAGGATGAACCGCCTAAGGCGGTTTATTGATGGGCCATAGGGGTACAGTAATGGTAGTTCGCCGGAATGAGATGAAAACCGAACAAAAAGAAAAAATGAGAGATGGAGAAGGCATTGTCCTTATCAGGCATCTGATAGATACGGAAAACGAAAAACACACAAGGATGCTTGGAGAAATCACCCTGGCACCCGGTTGTTCCATCGGCTATCATCAGCATAATAACGAAACCGAATACTTCTTTATCATTTCCGGAAGCGGAACTGTAAACGATAACGGATTGGAAGTCCAGATCAATGCCGGAGACTCAATCATTACCGGCAACGGGGCTTC
>JAIRUO010000181.1 GCA_031254385.1 Treponema sp.
GGCTCGTTATGGGTATAGGGTACTCTTCCGTTGCTGACAAAACTATTTTGCGGAACATCCACTACAAAAAGCTCCGCCCATGGTATTAAAGTGCCTGACTGAACACCGTATTGGGCAAAAGCATAAGTTCTGCCGTCCGGTGAAAAACCTAAATCGACAAAAGTAGCAACATCGCCTGCCCACAGTGATACTGCGCCCGAAACAATTATTGCCAAAAAAGCCCAAAGGATTTTCTTTGCGGTCATGGGTTCTCCTCTTTATTAGTATCGGAAAAAGAGAATAAGTCTTGAGTTATGTCCTTACTATAAGTTATGCTATGAACATGACACTTTCTGCCAGAAATACCTGCTTTAAGATCGGGATTTCGGTTTCCGGCCTCTCATTGGCAATTATCATTGCAGCCGCGTTTGTAATACTTCCGGCTTATCCAAAGGCCCTGGAAGAAAGTGTCAGCCGCGCAGCAGGAATTTTCCAGTTTTTTGTTACAAATAGGCTGGAAGCCTCGCCTTATGTGCCATTTGCGACTGTAGCGGGGGCTGTACTCTTTTCCCTGATAGGCATAATCCTGATTTCTTACTTTTTTGAGAAGACCCAGTGCCAGGAGATACTCTTTGTTGGCCTTTTTGTCCTGTCTTTTGCCTTTGAAAGCTTACGGATTATGATTCCGTTGAAGGAAGTTCTGGAATTTCCTATTCTATATGCTGCCAATGGCACCAGGGTACTGATATTTGGCAGATATTTTGGGCTTTTTTCGCTTTTTGCTGCCAGTTTATATTCAGCCGGCCTCCAAGTTCAGAAACAGCAGAATATAATCTTTTTTTGCGTAATTGGATCTATGGTCATTGCCCTGGGCATTCCGGTAGACGGCCTTTCCTGGGATACCACCCTGAGTATGCTGAGCGACTACAGCGAGGCTTTTGCCATGATCCAATGGGGTATACTGGGAATTACCGCTACGAGTTTTTTTATTTCAGCTTATACCAGAGGTTCAAAAGAATATGTATATATTGGCCTGGGAGTCCTTATAACATACCTGGGCAGAGACATACTCTTAAATTCAGATACCTGGATAAGCCCTGTTCCCGGACTTATTTTCCTTTCCCTGGGAACCTGGTTCTTATGTATAAAACTGCATAAGATTTACCTGTGGTTTTGATTTATAAAATCGCCGCTCATGCGGCGTAATAGAGGTTTATTATGGCGCTAAATTGCGGTATTGTGGGGCTTCCCAATGTTGGCAAGTCCACTATCTTTTCAGCTTTAAGTTCTACCCCTGCAGAAGCGGCTAATTATCCCTTTAGCACCATAGTTCCCAACATAGGAATTGTGGATGTGCCTGATGATAGGCTCTACAAATTAAGCGAAATCTTTAAGCCCAAACGCACAATTCCGGCGACTGTTGAATTTGTTGATATTTCAGGGTTAAAGAAAGGTTCTTCAAAAGGGGAGGGCTTGGGAAACCAGTTCCTTTCCCATATACGCGAAGTCGGTGTAATTGCGCACATAGTCCGCTGTTTTGATGATCCCGATATAGTCCATGTCAGCGACCATATTGATCCCGCATCCGATATTGAGACTATCAATATAGAGCTTGCCCTTGCGGATTTGGAAACCCTGGCCAAACGCAGGGAACGTGCAGAGCGGGCCCTGAAAGTCCAGAACAAAATCGAACAGAAGGCCGCAGAAACCGTACTGAGCATCCTTGACAGGATAAGCCCCGCACTAGAGAACGGAAGGCCAATACGCTCAGTCCCATTATCTGACGATGAAAAGGCGGCGATTTACGATTGCCATTTTATTACCGCCAAACCTCAGCTTTATGTGTGCAACGTTGATGAAGAGGGGATGAAGGCTGTGGGCGCCGGGAAGGCATGCGCGTATGTGGAAGCCGTGCGAAAACAGGCAGCAGACGAAGGTTCCCCTGTGGTGGTCATCTGCGGCAAGTTCGAGGCTGAACTGAGCGTCATCGAAGACCCAGAAGAAAAAATGGCCTTTCTTGAGGAACTAGGCATTAGAGAGCTGGGCCTTTCCTCCCTTATCCACGCAGCTTATGGCTTATTGGGACTGCGCACCTTCTTTACCACCGGAGAAGATGAATGTCGCGCCTGGACCATTCACGCAGGCGATCCCGCTCCCAAGGCCGCAAGGGCCATTCACACAGACTTTGAGAAAGGCTTTATCAAGGCCGATGTATACACCTACGATGATATTGTCAAATACGGAACCGAGGCGAAAATCAAAGAAGCCGGTAAGTACCGCATCGAAGGGAAAGAATACATCGTGCAGGATGGGGACGTGCTGTTTTTCAAGTTTAATGTGTGAGGCGGCATGGATGACGCTAGGAAAAGGCTTTAGGTGACGAATGCGCAGCATTCGTCGAGGTAGAAAATCCGCAGGGACGCGGATTTTCTACCCATTGACTAAAAAGCCGCCTCCTTGCTAGTATGACATGCTCCGTGCCAGGGGTCATGCGAAGGATCGCCGCCCAACCCCGTCAGGTTCGGAAGGAAGCAGCGGTAAGCGGAAGGTTTTTGCGCCGTGAATTCCCTGGCGGGGGCATTTGTTATAAGAGGCTTGCGGGACAAAAAAAGTTGATTTATATTTAAGTTCTGGAAGGAATAATCTTCCGATATTAATAGAAAAGCAGCAGTTAAAATCAAGGAGGATAAAAAATGAAGAAACTGTATT
>JAIRUO010000259.1 GCA_031254385.1 Treponema sp.
CATATGCTGCGCCAATTGCGGTACAATCGTTGCATACGATGACCATCTTGTATCGGGTAAGCTGGACGAAATTATAGAAGTACTGTTAGACCTCAAGTCCGAGGCTGCACGTCATTAGGAACAACTAAGGTAAACAGAACTCAACCGATCTATCAACACCTGATAGAGTGAGTGTGCTATACTCTTTTACATGAAGAACCTTAAAACAAGGCCAAAAACCGCCCTACCCCGTATTTATTTTATAGACCGGGAAATAGCCGCAGGGAAATACCCCAATACCGGTAAGCTGGCAAAAGCCCTCGAAACCGGGACCGCCACAATCAGCCGGGACATTGAATTCCTTAAGGACAGACTGTTAGCTCCCATCGAATACGATTTCAAGCACAAAGGATATTACTATAGTGATAAGAAGTTCAGGCTCCCCGCCGCCTTTAGCTCTGCCGAGGATATCATGGCCCTGGGCATGGCGAAAACACTCCTTTCCCTGTACCGGAACACCCCCATTTACGATGCCGCTAAGAATCTTATGGAAAGCGTTATAGCCCCATTGGGTAATGCAGGAAATTCACGCTGGTACGAGGACCGCATTATAGTGCCTCCTGTGCCCACTGTCCAATTTTCCACAGAAATATGGCAATGCGTTTGCGAAGGGTTGCAGAAAAACCGCGTCCTTAGCTTTGAATACCGCACCACATGGAAAAGCGGCTATTCCCCCCGCCATGTCCGCCCCTATCAACTTTTGTTTGACAACGGCGCATGGTACCTCCACGCATATTCCAAAGAAGGCCGTGGCCTTAGGCAGTATTCACTCTCCCGCATTCGTAATATCAGCCTTGAAGAAGAAACCTTTAAGTACCGCCCTACTTCTGATTATCGCGCCCATTTGGGCGGCAGCTTCTTAGGGGCGTACTCAAGCGAAAAGAAGCTCCGTTTCCGCATACGTTTTTTCAACGATGGCGCTTTGCGTGTTCAGGAACGCACTTGGGCCACTGATCAACGCATAAAGGAAACCAAAGATGGCGTGATCCTTGAGTTCAGTAGTACCCAATACGGCAAGGTACTGGAACTTGTTTTGTCTAACGGTAGGGATGCATTACCGTTGGAACCAGCGGAACTGGTGCAGGATTGGATGGATAATCTGAGGGATATGCGGAAAAGGGAGATGGGAATAATTACTTCCAATAACCTCACACAGAGGCGCAAAGGCACAAAGGAAGAATAAAAACGGAAATATTTCCACTCTATCAGTATTTGATAGAGTGCATATGATAGACTCTCATATTTAAGAGGATTTATCAGTGCAATTAAACATTTTATTTGACACTCCAACACTTGAAGGAATGAAAGAAAGAATTAACATTCATTTTAATCAATCAATGAAATTACATCAAGAAAAGTTATCAATGTTTGAACAGTATCAAGTCAGACCAGTTGAAAGACACATACCAGAAGTGTGGAAATACCGTATTGTGTGTAAGGGTGGAATATATTATTTCGGCACTTTAAAATGATAATAATTGACAAATATTCAGATTTTAAAAAGATAAAATATTTATCACCAAAAGATTTTAATGAATATTAATAACAAAGATTTAATTATTGCTTTGAAAGGCTCAGATAAATATATTATAAAAATTAGGGAAAAAATATTTTGATTTAGGATTTCGGCTTGTACTTGATAGAATTGATAGCGAATTACTTGAAAAAATACTTTCAAACATTGCGAAACAGGAAAAGAACCAATATACTGCCATTATAAAAAATATGAAAAAAGCGGCTGTTCTTTCTATTAAAGATGAGTGGAACTCCAGAATGGTTTATATGTTATTGGATTCATATATTGATTTAACATCAGAGGAACGACATATTTTAGAGAAAAAGTTATTTTAGAGCAGGATATTTTAGGAGGCATTTAATGTATCGTTGGAAAAGCATTGTCATTACAGTGTATGGTCATGACAAGAGTATTGATAAAATTACAGTAAGCTTGTTTGACGAAAAAAAGTATGGTCCTTGGAGTACTAAAATTGCAGAAGAATACTGCGATAACATAAACGGTCTTGAATTGAATGGCGAAGCATGGATTTCTGCAAAAATTGTAACCGAAGATAAGCAATATAAAATTGAGGAATTTTTTCCTTTTAAGTTCGACATACTACTAAAAATGGATAGCAAATCCATTCAAGAACTATTAAGGTTAGTTGATAACAAAGAACTACTCCTGGCATTATATCGTTCTAATGAAACAGTTCAAGAAAAGATATTTAGTAATATGTCAAAAAGAGCGGCCCAAATAATAAAAGAAGATATGGGAACCTCTAAAAACCCCTGTTGGGTTTTCAGAGGTTCCTTGGAGAAAATTGTTAAATCATTATTGCGTAACGAATTACACGATTGCAATTTTCTCCTTAGGGTACGAAAACTTCTAAAAACTGAAGTTTTTAGAAGTTCCCATATGGTAAATTGGAATAAATTAAGGGGTGGCAAAGAAGCGCAGAAAAGAATATTAAAGCTTATCTGTCACTTAGAAGACACTCATGAAATTACTATTCAGTATTAAAAATATTTTTCAATTATTTTCCCACTCTATCGCTACTTGATAGAGTACGTATGATAGTATCAATTACAAGTTAATAATTAAAGGAGGGAATATATGTCATTTTCTGATTTTAATGGACCAGATTTATGCGGAGATTATTGGTCAAGGAAATCATGCAAAACATTACAAGACGGAGAATTTCCATTAGGCATGGTTTTAATCCACCGGGAAGTATTGGATAAACGTGAATTTACCAGCTTCATGTTATGAAGACAGGAAAAAACACATACGATTTGGCGGAAGAATGGAAAATTGTTTATGAAGAAATGGATCCGCTTAAGTATGAGCCTGGTACAATAATAAACATTCCTTTGGAAAGGCAAAGTTTAAAACACCTGCTAAAAATAGAGGAAAAAACAGTATACCTTGCCAATGTTCGGCAAGATGGCCTTGCGCTTGAATTTGTCCCTGACAATCTCAAGACAACGGAATTGTGCCTTGAAGCGGTAAAACAAGATGGCTGGGCGCTTGCTTATGTTCCAAATGAACTTAAAACACCGGAACTGTGCCTTGAAGCAGTAAAGCAGGACGGAGAGGCGCTTGAATATGTTCCTGACGGACTTAAAACATCAGAATTATGCTTTGAAGCAGTGAAGCAGAACGGCTGGGCACTTGCCTTTGTTCCCGATGAACTAAAAACAACTGAATTATGCCAAGAAGCAGTCAAACAGAACGGCAGTGCCATAGAATTTGTTCCTGAGGAACTAAAGACAGCGGAACAGAAGGAGTAAATTTATGAGTGCAAACGTAATTATCAATGTAATGGGAACTAAAGAGGATGTACATAAACTGTTTGATGCCCTCTGTAAACCTAATAAATATAATGGAACCGGCATCAGACTTGACAGTGACAGCATCCGTAAAATTGAAGGAACAGAGTTTCCCTTGTGGGAAGCAAAGGGTGAAACGGATAATATGCCGGAACATAATCACTTGAACTTAGGTCAGTTCAATGACCTGTTTACGGATTTTCCAGCACTTGGCATACGTCTTATCTTCAATTCTGCTGATGGAGATGAGGCAACTTATGGTGGTGTAAACGGGCATTGTAATATGAGAGGAAGGAATAATCAGGATGAAATAGACGAATCGATTAAAGAATACCTTTATAACCAATGGAAGACACTGGAGTATGTGCCTGAAACCATAATAAAGACAGAAGCAATGTGCTTTGAAGCGGTAAAACTGAACGGCTGTGCCCTTGAATATGTTCCTGAGGAACTCAAAACAGTAGAAATGTGCCTTACAGCGGTAAAGCAATGTGGATGGGCTCTTTACGCAGTTCCAGAGGAACTCAAAACAGCGGAATTGTGCCTTGAAGCAGTGAAACAGTATGGCAAGGCGTT
>JAIRUO010000274.1 GCA_031254385.1 Treponema sp.
GGTTCGAATCCCCCCTGCTCCTCACTTTGTTCGGAGCAGGGGGGATTCGAACCCCCGGAACCCTTACGAGTTCAATGGTTTTCGAAACCATCTCCTTCAACCGCTCGGACACCGCTCCAAAAAGGCAGCCCGTAAGGGCTGTTCTTCCAATAAATGTAACATGAGCGGGCGCAGAACCAGTTTTCACTACCCGTTAAGGTAGGTGGGCTTTAGCCCACCGTGTGCGCCCATCCAAAAAGGCAGCCCGTCAAGGGCTGTTCCCCCTAATAATGTAACATGAGCGGGCGCAGAATAACTTATCGCTATCCACTTAGGTAGGCGAACTTTAGTTCGCCGTGTGCGCCCATCCAATAACGCGACCGCAAGGTCGTTTACCCAATAATGTAACATGAGTGGGCGCAGGATACCTTATCACTATCCACTTAGGTAGGCAAGCTTTAGCTTGCCGTACGCGCCCATCCAAAAAGGCGACCGTTAGGTCGTCCCTCCAAAAATGTAACACGAGCCGGCGCAGAACCAGTTTTCACTACCCCGTTAAGGTAGGCGAACTTTAGTTCGCCGTGTGCGCCGCTCCAGCCAAAAGGGCTGTTCTTCAAAATAACAAATTATTGGGGATTGTGCAAGCTAAATACTAGCTATTCCCCTGCCCCATTTTTGCCTTTAGCTCTTCCAGCGCCGCATCAGCGGAGGCTTCCTTCTCCAGTTTTTCAAAAGTCCGGTCGCGGGCAGCTTCTTTTTCTTCGCCGGGCATGCGGCCAGACAGAATAAGCAGTTCCTGCTCCAATAGATCCGTATCGATGCTCCGCTCTTTTGCCGGGAGTATCCGTAATTGCGCTTTCAGGCTTTCTATATTGGCCTTTAGTTCCGCAGCTTCGGCTTCCAGTTCTGCCCTGCGATTTTTTAGCCGTTCACATTCCTTGAGCGCTTCCCTAGCGAGGTCATCCCTGCCTTTCTCCACTGCCAGTTTTGCACGGCCCTCCCAAAGGGATACTTCTTCAGCTATTTTTTGAATTTCCTTTTCCGTGAGTTTCAGGGTACTGATAACGCCCAAGATATATTCCTTAGCGGCAGCGCTGTCCAGCCCGGTAAGACTGTCGATTTTAGTTTCAGTCAGGTTATTAAATTCTGTTTCCATATTTTACCTCAGCTTATTTTTTTGTTTTGTACCTAGCTGTATGGCCAGGATTAGATTTTCCGCGGCAAGACTTAAGTCGCGGCGGCTGTCCCGCAGCATGGCATCAAGGCCAATTTGGCCACAGGCAATGGAAACCGCATAATCAAAAGTTGAAAGAAGGTTTCCAGCGTCACCGCCAAGAGCGCCGGAAAGAAGGGCAACGGGAACTCCGGCATTGCGGCTTTCTTTTGCAACTATTGAACAGAGCTTGCCGCCTGCGGTTTGCCCATCTGTCTGGCCTTCTCCGGTAATGACCAGATCTGCGCCTTTTAGCTGATCGAAAAATCCTGCGTGGCGCATAACAAGCATGGCGCCAGATTCCATTTTTGCGCCAAGGCAGATACGCAGACAAGCCCCTATGCCGCCGGCAGCCCCGTCACCTGGCTGTTCCACGAAAGATGGGGACTGGGGAACAGGGAACGAGGAACAGAGAACAGGGACTGGGGAATGAGGAATATCTTTCGTTAGTCCTGCACTGATCCAGGCATCCGCAAGCTTGGCAAGGCCAGCGTCTAAAATTTTGACCATCTCTGGGGTTGCGCCTTTTTGAGGGCCGAATATCGCGGAAGCGCCCTTCTCTCCCAGAAGTGGATTGGTTACATCACAGGCAACGGTAATGGCAGTCTCCTTAAGCCTTGGGTCAGCGGCACTCACATCAATCGAGGCGACTTTCATTAATGCTTCTCCGCCGTCTCCCACAGGCTTATTATTTTCATCAAGAATCTTGAATCCCAGGGCGCTTAATAAGCCTACTCCGCCGTCATTGGTCGCGCTTCCGCCTATTCCGATGATGAGTTCGCATGCCCCTGTGTCCAGGGCCGCCTTGATGAGTTCTCCCGTTCCCCTGCTGGTGGCTTTTAGGGGATTGAGTTCATCGCGGCGCAGAAGTTCCAGACCCGAGGCGCTGGCCAGGTCCAGCACAGCAATGCGACCACCCTGGATGAGGCCGAATTCGGCAACGTGGGTTTTCCCAAGAGGGCCGGTAACGGAGGCTTTGATGAATTTGCCGCCCGCAGCTTGAGTAACAGCACGAGCGGTTCCTTCGCCGCCGTCAGCCAAGGGGATTTTAATGAGGTCCGCTGTTTTATCAGCCCTGAGTATTCCTTTCTCAATAGCGGCGCAGACTTCGGGCGAACTCATATTCCCCTTAAACGAATCAGGGGCAATGATGATCCTCATTTTTTAAGTATAAAATAATCGCTCGATAAAATGAAGCGTCCTGCATCCTGATGCCGTATAAGAGGTGGAGGCCCGATATGCTGAAAAAATCTATTCCGTTTATTTTGTTATTAATTGTTCTATTCTGTTCTGCAGAATGTGAAGGATTACTGCTGCCCGGCAATACAAAATCCCTTCCCAAAAAAATTGAACAGTTTACAGCCGTTGTCTGGAATGTTCAGACGTTTTTTGACGGGCAGGATACAGGTAATGAGTATGCTGAATTCCGTGAGTCAGCAGGATGGACGCAGGAAAAATACGAAGCAAGACTCCTGGCTATAGGTCAGGCTATATTGCGCATGAGGTCCCTCTCGGCGCAGGAAAATGAAAATCAGCAAGCTGCGGTCGCCCCGGATCTGATTGGCCTTGTGGAATTGGAAAACGCAAATACTCTGGAGGATTTGTTGCATGGCCCTCTCTCAAAGCAGGGTTATGTGCATACATTCTTTGGAAATCTGCCGGGAATGTCTTTGGGAATAGGGGTGCTGAGCCGTTTCCCTCTGACCGAAACCAAGATTCATTCCATCACCGTCAACAACCAGACCGCTCCCCGGCCTGTTCTTGAAGTTCATTTGGAACCAGGCGGAGAGCCGCTGATCTTTTTTATCTGCCATTGGAAATCAAAAGTTGGAGGCGATGACGCTACAGAGCCGCTCAGGCGAGCATCTGCAATGGTAATCAGTCGGCGGCTTCTGGAACTAAGGGAGGAGAAACCGGGTGCGCCTGTTATCATCATGGGCGACCTGAATGAAAACCATGATGAATTTTACCGCAGACAGGGAACGGTTTTAAGCGCACTTCTGCCGGACGATGAGGATGCAGCACTGTTGGCCGCAACGCAGGAAGGCGGTTTTCTTGTACTGAGCAAAGAAAAACCGCCCAGGGCCGAATACTTTGACTCATCATTCGTACTCTATACGCCCTGGGAAAATGAGCTTTTAGACGGCTCCTATTATTACAGGGACAACTGGGAGACCATCGACCACTTTCTTTTATCAGAAGAACTGTTTGATAACAGGGGCTGGGATTATGATACCTGCATGGTTCTCAATATGCCGCCTTTTACCAATGCCAAAGCTCTACCTAATCCATATAACCCCAGGAACGGCTTTGGGTTAAGCGATCATCTTCCCCTAATACTGTTCCTGAAGGCCGTGACAGAAATTTACTGATAAGGAGAACTATAGTTCCATATCCCTTGTCGCTGTTTTCTTTACAGCGTAATCCGCAAAGTCAGCGACCTTCATTGCGGGTAACTGCCTTCCGTCCCTAAGCCGTATTGACACCGTACCGTCAGCGGCTTCGCGTTCCCCGACAACCAGCATATAGGGGATCTTGCGGTTCTGACAGTTTCGTATTTTGGCATTGAGGCGCGAATCGTCCAATTCCATTGAGACCCTTAGTTCTCTGGCCTTAAGATCGGCTGCCGTCTTGCGCGCATACTCGTTAAAGCTTTCGGCAACAGGGATAATAGCGACTTGTTCCGGCGCAATCCATACGGGGAAAGCGCCGCCGTAATGCTCGATGAGTACGCCAAAAAAGCGTTCCAAACTGCCAAGAAGCGCACGGTGAACCATATAGGGCCGCTTCTGTTTGCCGTCTGCGTCAGCATAGGTCATGCCGAAACGCTCAGGCTCGTTAAAGTCAAACTGGATGGTTGTCATCTGCCATTCCCTGCCCAGGGCGTCTTTGATTTTTAGGTCGATCTTTGGGCCGTAGAACGCGCCGCCGCCTTCATCAATCTCGTAGGCCAGGCCCTCTGCGTCAACGGCTTTGCGAAGACTCTCCAAAGCCTGATCCCAGCGGCTCTGTTCACCCACGGAATCCTTGGGCCGGGTTGCAAGATAAGCCTTGATGTCCTTAAAGCCAAAGGTCTTCCATATTTCCAGGCTGAAGCGCAGGACTTCCAGGATTTCGCTTTCGATCTGCTCAGGTGTGCAGATAATGTGCGCATCATCCTGGGTAAAGCCCCTGACCCTAAGGAGGCCGTGGAGTACGCCGCTCCTTTCGTAACGGTACACCGTACCCAGTTCTGCCCAGCGTAAGGGAAGATCGCGGTAACTGCGGCCCGCGTTTTGGTATATCAGGATATGGAAAGGGCAGTTCATGGGCTTGATATAATAATCCTGCTTGTCGATCTCCATAGGGCTGTACATGGAATCCTTATAGAAACCCAGATGGCCCGATGTTTCCCATAGCCAGCTTTTGCCGATGTGAGGTGAATAAAGTATCTCATAACCGTTTTGGTAATGCGCCTTGCGCCAGTAGTCCTCAATGGCAACTCGTATCCTTCCGCCCATGGGGTGCCAGTAAATAAGGCCGGCCCCGGCTTCTTCGTGGATAGAATAAAGGTCAAGGTCTTTGCCAAGCCTCCGATGATCCCGTTTCTCAATTTCTTCGAGAAAGGCCAGATGCGCCTTAAGGTCTTTTGGGTTTTCCCAGGCAGTGCCGTAAATCCTCGTGAGCATGGGCCTGTTCTCGTCGCCGCGCCAATAGGCACCAGCTATGCTCATAAGTTTGAACGCCCCTGAATGAATCTCCCTTGTATTAGCCACATGGGGCCCACGGCAGAGATCGACCCATTGAACCTGGCCGTCTGAACCCCGGTTTTCGTATAGTGTTATGCGCTCATCAGGGGGAAGATCATTGATAAGTTCGGTTTTAAAAGGCTCATCGCAAAAGCGTTTTAGGGCATCTTCACGGCTTAGTTCCACCGGGACAAATTCCTGCCTACTTTCGATGATCTTCTTCATCTCTTCTTCGATGAGGGGAAGGGATTCCGTTGTGATAGGCGCTTTGCCAGCAACGCTGGGAAATTGGAAATCGTAGTAAAAGCCGTTTTCTATGGAAGGGCCTATGGCTGTTTTAGTCCCTGGAAAAAGGCGGGTAACCGCTTGAGCCATAACATGGCTAACTGAATGGCGAATAATGGCAAGCTTCTGGCCTGCATCCGGTTTGTTGTTCTGAGGGTTGGACATAATTCCTCCGGCGAAAAAAAATTTTGCCGGGACGCGGCCTTACAGCCCACGCGGTTCCACCCTGCTTCGCCTCCTTATGACAAGGGGCGCACTCATCATCTTTTACGCAGAT